>NZ_JBHUZM010000151.1:0-17538 GCF_042667665.1 Streptomyces sp. NPDC057307
GCCCCCGGACCCATGGTCCGGGGGCTGAGGCATTTCTGCGTTCAGGAGCCATTTACAGTCGGCATATGAGCTACGAACTGGTCATCTTCGACAACGACGGCGTCCTCGTCGACAGCGAGCCTCTGTCCAACACCATCCTCGCCGGCTATCTCACCGAACTCGGTCACCCGACCACCTACGAGGATTCGCTCCGCGACTACATGGGTGCCGCGGTGCACCGGGTGCACGATCTCGTACGGGAGAGAACCGGGCAGCAGCTGCCCGAGGACTTCGACGACACCCTGCACAGCCGCGTGTTCGCCGCGTTCGAGCGGGAGTTGAAGCCCGTGGAGGGCGTCACCGAGGTGCTGGGCAAGCTGGCCGCCGACGGGCGGGCGTACTGCGTCGCGTCGTCCGGGAGCCATGAGCGGATCCGGGTGGGGCACCGTAAGACCGGGCTGGGCCGGTGGTTCGCGCCCGAGGTCGTCTTCAGCGCGCAGGACGTCGGGCGTGGCAAGCCGGCGCCCGATCTCTTCCTGCACGCGGCCGAGCGGATGGGTGTCTCTCCCGCCCGGTGCGTCGTCATCGAGGACAGCCCGCTCGGGGTGGCCGCCGCGCGGGCGGCCGGGATGGATGTGTACGCGTTCACCGCGATGACCCCCGCCGAGAAGCTGCCTGGCGCCACCGCGTACTTCTCCTCGATGGCGCAGCTGGCCGAGCTTCCGGAACTGCTTGGCTGATCCATCTACCCCTCGGTAGCGCTGAGCCATACGCTGTCCGGCCATGAGGGCCTCGACAGGCAAGCCGGTCAGCACAGACACGCGGTTGAGACACGGACGGGTGTCGCTGGCGCTGAGCTTCCTCGTGCAGGGGGTGGCCTTCGCCCTCCTCGTCACGCGCATTCCAGCCATTCAGGACCGGTACGGGATATCCGACGGCCTGTTGCCGGCGTTCCTCGCGGCCGTGCCGATTCTCGCGGGTGTGGGCAGCGTCCTCACCGAGAAGATCGTCGTGCGCGTACGGCCCCGAGTCGTACTGCGGTGGGCCCAGCCGGTCGTCCTGCTCGCGCTCCTCGGGGTCGCCGCCGGCGATCAGATGTGGCAACTCGCCGCATCGCTCGGTGCGTTCGGGCTGTCGGTCGGGGCGCTCGACGCGTCGATGAACATGCTGGGCGTACGCCTCCAGCGGGCGTACGGGCGCAGCATCATGCTCGGCTTCCACGCCACGTACAGCCTCGGCGGCATCCTGGGGGCCTCGCTCGCCTGGGCCGGGGCGCACTGGGACCTGTCCCTGCTGGTGTCGTATCTGCCGGTCGTCGTCGTGCTGCTGCCGGCCGCGCTCGTCGGGAGCCGCTGGTACACCGACGCGGACGCGGACACGGACACGGACACGGATACAGACACCCGAATACCCGCCGACGCCGCCACCTCCGCCACCTCCGCCAAATCGGCCGAATTGGCCAAGGACGGCGCGAGCAGCGTCGCTTTCAAGGCCCTCCTGCCGCTCTGCCTCGTCATGACCTTCGCCTACATCGGCGACTCCACCGTCTCCAACTGGAGTGCCAAATACCTCCAGGACGTCCTCGGCAGCTCCGACGAGGTCGCCACCGTCCCGTACAACGCCTACATGGTCACCACACTCCTCGGCCGCGCCGCCGGTGACCTCGGTGTGCGGCGCTTCGGGCCCGTCGCCGTCGTGCGGTTCGGGGCGCTGTTCGCCGCCGCCGGGTTCGCGGTGGTCGCGCTGGCCCCCGGCGCGTGGGTGGGGATCCTGGGATTCACGATGCTCGGGTTCGGCCTCTGCGTCCTCGTACCGCAGTGCTTCGCCGCCGCCGGGCGGATGTTCCCCGACGCCAGTGACGCGGCCGTCGCCCGGCTGAACATCTTCAACTACGTGGGTTTTCTGATCGGATCGCCCCTCGTCGGCGCCCTCGGAGACGTGTGGAGTTACCGGGGCGCGATGCTCGTCCCGATGGTGATGATCCTCGTGACGCTGGTGTACGCCCGGTCGTTCGCCGACGGGACCGCCCGATACGGTGGCGGGCATGACCGGTCGCGCACAGCTGATGTGGGATGACGCCGTAACGGGCTACAACTTCGGGTCGAGTCACCCGATGGACCCGGTACGCCTGGCTCTGACGAGGGAGCTCGTGCGCGCGTACGGGCTCGACAGCGAGGTGGACGTGGTGTCCGCGGCGCCCGCCGGGGATTCCACGCTGAGACTCGTCCACCACGAGGACTACGTCGACGCGGTACGGCGCTACTCGGCCGACCCGAGGTCCGCCGACGGTTCGTACGGCATCGGAACTCCCGACAATCCGGCCTTCGCCGGGATGCACGAGTCGTCCGCGCTCATCGCCGGGCAGTCGGTCGGCGCCGCCGAGGCCGTGTGGCGCGGCGAGGCGCCGCACGCCGTGAACTTCGCCGGCGGTCTGCATCACGCGATGCCCGGCTCGGCCTCGGGCTTCTGCGTCTACAACGACGCGTCTCTCGCCGTCGCGCGGCTCCTGGAGCTGGGCGCGGAGCGCGTCGCGTACGTGGACGTGGACGTGCACCACGGGGACGGCGTCCAGGCGGCGTTCTGGGACGACCCGCGCGTGCTGACGATCTCGATGCACGAGCACCCCCGCACGCTCTTCCCGCAGACCGGCTGGGCCGAGGAGACGGGCGAGGGCGCGGGGGAGGGCAGCGCGGTCAACCTGCCGTTGCCCGCGGGGACCGGTGACGAGGGGTGGCTGCGGGCCTTCCACGCCGTCGTGCCCGAACTGCTCGCGGACTTCCGGCCGCAGGCGCTGGTGACGCAGCACGGTGCCGATACGCACTTCGAGGACCCGCTGGCGCATCTCGCGGTGTCGCTGGACGCACAGCGCGCCGTGCAGGCGTCCTGTCACGACCTGGCGCACGAGTACGTCGACGAGGGGCGCTGGATCGCGCTGGGCGGCGGCGGGTACTCGGTCGTGGACGTCGTGCCGCGCTCCTGGACCCATCTGGTGTCGATCGCGGCGCACGCGCCCATCGACCCGACGGCGGCGGTGCCGGAGGAGTGGCGGGACGAGGTCTTCGCCCGTACGCGCGAGTCCGCGCCGCGGCGGATGACGGACGGGCGTACGCCGAACTGGCAGTCGTGGGACGCGGGTTACGACCCGGCGGACCGGCTGGACCAGGCGATCCTCGCGACCCGCAAGGCGGTGTTCCCGTTGCGGGGACTGCTGGCCTGACGCACCAGGCCGGCGTGTCGGCCGGGCCGGTCGTTACGCCAACTGTGCGGTGCCGCAACCGTTTTGGCCCCGGGGCCGCCTTCGTACGGAAGCATCGGGGCTGTGCTGAGTACGGGAACGCTACGCGCCCATCTCCTGGCCGCCAGACTGGCCGGGCCGGTCGCCACCACGCGGGAGCAGAGCCTGCGCAGTTACCGGCTCTTCGTCGCCCGTGATCCGCGCGCGACGCTGGGGCTCACTCCCGAACGGGCCTGGTGCGAGCGCGACTTGCTGCGGCTCATGGCCGACAGGTGCGGGGTCTCCGGGGATCCCACGCATGTCTCCGGCGGCGATGTCATCGACCCCGAACGGACGTTGAGCAGCCTCGACGCCTTCGCCGAACGGCTGGGCGCCGCCGCCGGGCGCCGGGCTCCCGTGCTGTTCGGAACCGGGCATCCGCACCGGCTGATCGGCTTCTACGCGGGGTTGGCAGACGCTTTGTCGGCGGCGGGATGCCTCGTACTCACCCCGGCGAAGGGGCGATGTATCGACATAACGACCCGGTTCGGCGTACGCACGTACAACCTCGACTACGTACGAGGAGTCGCGTTGGTGCGGGAATCCGAAGCGTCGCACGCCCGGAGTGAGACCGGCGCACACAGCCATTCCCCCCTCCCCGTTCGGGTTGCGTTGGACAGTGCCGCGGCGTCCGGCGGACCGCTCCCCGAGCTGGTCGTCGGAGACCACGGATGGGTCTGCGGGGCAGGTCAGTTGGGGATTGAGGCCATCGGCCTCGCCGACACCGACGATCCGGCGCTCTTCGTGGGCGAGGCGGAGGGCCGGGTGTCCGTCGTGGTTCCGGTTGACGACGGTGTGCGGTCCGATTACTACCGTCCGCTGACTCGCTATGTACTCAATCGAGCGTGTCTGTCACAGTAGGCGGCTATGTGCTGCTCCTCTTCCCCACTCGTACCACCCGCCCCTAGTCTGGGGTGTGAGCGCACAGCGACGAAGAGTTACCGGAGGGGAAGCCGGTGGCCGTCGGGTGCGGAAGGTACAGGTGGGTCATGGCTGCTGGCAGCGAGAGGCCTCTCAACGAGGTCAAGTTCCTTACCGTGGCGGAAGTCGCCTCGGTGATGCGAGTGTCGAAGATGACCGTGTACCGATTGGTGCACAGCGGTCATCTGCCGGCGATCCGGGTGGGCAGGTCTTTCCGGGTTCCGGAGCAAGCGGTACACGAGTATCTCCGCGAGTCTTTCGTGGGGGTCGAATCCGCCTGAGATTTCCCTCGGATTACGTCCCTCACTCGGTGACGGGTAGGCTGGGCCAACGTAGGTCGTGTGGGCCCAGACGCCCCGCACCGAGTGAAGAGAAGTGAGCGAGGGTAGTCGTGGGCTCTGTTATCAAGAAGCGGCGTAAGCGGATGGCCAAGAAGAAGCACCGCAAGCTGCTCAAGCGCACCCGCGTTCAGCGTCGTAACAAGAAGTAAGCGACAGCTGTACGTGACATCGCGGCCCTCCCACCATGCAGGTGGGAGGGCCGCGGTGCGTTCCGCGTCGCTCGGGCCAGGTCGTCCGGCGTCGGGGCGGGTCGGGGCGGGTCAGTTCGGGTCAAAGATTCGCGAAGGTGCGGAGAAGAGCCTCGCGAGGCCGTCCCGTGACTGCGGCGACCCGCTACGGTGACGCCTGAGACAAGCAATGTGCTTGGGCCAGACATCAAATTCAGGGGAAGGCGCTGATCTTGGGCAAGGTCGTGCTCGTGACCGGAGTGGCCCGCCAGCTCGGCAGCCGTCTCGTACGGAGAATCCTGCGCGATTCCGAGGTGGACCGGGTCATCGGTGTGGACGCCGTGACTCCCGAGCACAGTCTCGGCGGTGCCGATTTCGTACGGGCGGACATCCGCCAGCCCGCCATAGCGCGCGTCCTGGCCGAGCACTCCGTCGACACCGTCGTGCACATGGACGTGACGGGCACCCCGCTCGGCGCCGGCGGCCGGACGGCCGTCAAGGAGACCAACGTCATCGGCACCATGCAACTGCTCGGTGCCTGCCAGAAGTCGCCCACCGTCGAGCGCCTGGTCGTGAAGTCCAGTACGAGCGTGTACGGCTCCGCGCCCCGCGACCCCGCCGTCTTCACGGAGAACACCCCGCCCAAGTCGCTGCCCAGCGGCGGCTTCGCGAAGGACGCGGTGGAGGTCGAGGGCTACGTACGCGGGTTCGCGCGCCGCCGGCCGGACGTCGCCGTGTGCGTGCTGCGCTTCGCGAACATCCTCGGGCCCGCGGCGGATTCACCGCTCGCCGAGTATCTGTCGCTGCCCGTACTGCCCACGGTCTTCGGCTACGACCCGCGGCTCCAGTTCGTCCACGAGGACGACGTCATCGACGTGCTGCGGATCGCCCTGCACGAGCCCCGGCGCGGCACGCTCAACAGCGGTACCTTCAACATCGCCGGTGACGGCGTGCTGTTGCTCTCGCAGTGCTCCCGGCGCCTCGGCAGGCCGACCGTGCCCGTGCTGCTGCCGGCCGTCACCTGGGTCGGCTCGGCGCTGCGCACGCTCGGCGTGACGGACTTCTCGCCGGAGCAGATCCGGCTGCTGACCCACGGCCGGGTCGTCAGTACGGATCAGATGCGCGAGACACTGGGGTTCGTACCCACGTACACGACGGCGGAGGCTTTCACGGACTTCGCACGTAGCCGGGGTGCCGGGCTGTTGCCGCCGGAGGCTGTCGCCGACGCGGTCGACCAGGTCGCCACCCTCGTCAGCAAGGAGCGCATCTGACATGGCCGATGCCAAGGTCATTCCCTTCGGCGAAGAGCCCCGGTCACGGCGCGCGGCGCGGTTGGGCGGCGCTGCCGGAACCGGCGGCGGGGCGGCGAAGGACGCCGCGGCGAAGCGCGCGCAGGCACGCGGCAAGTCGTCCTCGTCCGGGGCCGGGCCCTCGTCCGGATCCGGGTCGGGGAGCGGTCCGCACTCGCTCGCGTCCGTTCCCGATCAGCCGGACGGGGTCGAGGACAGCATGGACGCCGCCGCCGATGCCCTTTCCGACGACGGTACGAAGAAGACCGATCCGTCGTCGCACCCGGGCGTGTCCCAGGCCGACGCGGCCGGCACGAACGGCGCGACCGATGCGACCGACGAGCCTCGCTCCGAGCAGGAACCTCGGTCCGGCGGCAGTGGCTGGGACCGGCGGCTCGCGGAGGGGTTCGCTTTTCTGCGGCGCCGGGTCACCGGCGATTACGAGGTCGACGAGTTCGGGTACGACAAGGAACTCACCGACCAGGTCCTGATGTCGTTGATCCGGCCGCTCTACGAGAACTACTTCCGCGTCGAGGTGAAGGGCATCGAGAACATCCCCACGGACGGCGGTGCGCTGGTGGTCTCCAACCACTCCGGCACCCTGCCGCTCGACGGGCTGATGATGCAGGTCGCCGTCCACGACAACCACCCCGCCGGCCGCCATCTGCGGCTGCTCGCCGCCGATCTGGTGTTCATGCTGCCGGTCGTCAACGAGCTGGCGCGCAAGGCCGGTCACACCCTGGCCTGCGCGGAGGACGCGGAGCGGCTGCTCCGGCGCGGCGAGATCGTCGGGGTGATGCCGGAGGGCTTCAAGGGGCTGGGGAAGCCCTTCGGTGAGCGCTACAAGCTGCAGCGCTTCGGCCGGGGCGGGTTCGTCTCGACGGCGCTGCGGCACGGTGTGCCGATCGTGCCGTGCTCGATCGTCGGGGCGGAGGAGATCTACCCGATGCTCGGCAACTCCAAGACGCTGGCGCGGCTGCTGGGATTCCCGTACTTCCCGATCACGCCGACGTTCCCCTGGCTCGGGCCGCTGGGCGCGCTGCCGCTGCCGACGAAGTGGACGATCCAGTTCGGCGAGCCGATTCCCACGGACGGCTATCCGCCGGAGGCGGCCGAGGATCCGATGCTGATGTTCAACCTGACCGATCAGGTACGGGAGCAGATCCAGCACACGCTCTACAAGCTGCTCGTACAGCGCCGCTCGGTCTTCTTCTGACAGCACGCGCGATCCGACAGCCGGAAGACAGCACCGAGACAGCACCGAGACAGCACGAAAGAGGCGAGGGCCGACGGCCCTCGCCTCTCTCATGCGCCGTGCCGTCCCGTCAGTCCGCGTTCTCCGTGTCGATGCCCAGCCCCGGCAGCAGGCCGGGCAGCAGCGGCGGGAGTGTGACGTCCGGGGCCGGCGGGATGCCGCCCTGGCCGGGCGCCGACGGAAGGTCGCTGCCCGACGGCGGGTTGAGCAGATCGCCGGGCGCGCCGGGCAGCAGCCCGTCGTGCTCCGACTCTCCGGGCCCGGACGGGCTCGGCTTCTGTCCGCTGTCCGTACGGCCCTTGTCGGGGGCCGACTTCGACGGTGCCGGTCCGTTGTCCTTGCCGTCGGAGCCGTTGGGCTCCTTGGTGGTCCCGCCGGGTTTCTGCGAGCGCGGGTCCTTGTCGGGAGTGCGTGGCAGCAGCGACTGCAACGGGGCGACGTCTTCGTCTATGGCGTCGAACACCAGATTGACCTGGCTTCCCACGTCGCTCAGCTGCGGTGGCAGCCGGTCCCGCAGGCCGTTCCAGATGGCGCGGTGCGATTCGGAGAACGAGGAGAGCGTCGCGATCGACTTGATCTTGCCGTCCTTCTCGTACGCCTGGTGCAGCAGCCGGTGGCCTTCGGTGGCGTCGTGCTTCATGCCGTTGAGCGCCCGGCGGATCTCGCCGAGCGATTCGTGGTCCAGCGCGCCGGAGCGGCCACGCTCCAGCAGTCGGCGGGCTTCGCTCAGCCGGGTCGAGGCATGGTCCAGATAGAGACCGCCGCGGTCGGCGTCCTCGTCGGCCATGCCCAGCTTGAAGTCCTCCATGCCGCGCTTCAGCCCGTACAGCGAATCACCGGGCAGGGCGTCGGAACTGGCGGCGGCCACTCCGCCGAAAGCACCGGCGGCCACACCGACGGTGAGTCCGCCGGCCGCGAGCCCTTTCGACCAGCGGGACCTCGGACGGAGCTTGCGGAGCGGGGACGCCCGGTGGGCTCCCCTCCCCGAGGTCCGTCGTTGTTCGGGCACCGTGGTGCCCGTGGACGCGGCTCCGCCCGCCGTGCCCTCCAGCAGCATGGCCTCCATGGCTGCCACGAGCTGTGCTCGTTGCACCACTTTGACCTCTGGGTCCAGCGTGGGTCTCGGTAGCTCACCGAGACCGTTCGCCAGGGCCAACAGCCGCCCCTGCTCAGTCGGTTCGGCCGACGCGGCGGGCTGGTCCCCCGCCGCGCCCTGGGATGTCCGGTCTTCCAGGGCCTGGGCGAAGGCGTTCGCCCGCCGGTGTGCCGAGACATTCGCGATCACTGGCGGCACCTCCTCTCGTCATGACGATCGACTCCCCTGGGGGTTCGGAAGGTTGCACGCCTTGAGCGCATCCACAGGGAGCCTGCATCCCGCACAACGAGCGTCTCGGCACTTGGGTTACGCGCGAAAGATGATCGGACCAGTGCGTCATCGAGGCGTCACCGACGGTGAGTTGAACGGTGCGCCGGATCTGTGGGCGGACCGATGGGCGGACCGGTGGACGGCCGTCAGCGGGCATCCTCCGGGAGCAGCCGCGCCAGCGTGCGCACGGCCCGGTACTGCAAGGTTTTGATCGCTCCTTCGTTCTTCCCCATGACCCGTGCCGTCTCGGCGACCGAGAGCCCTTGCAGGAAGCGCAGGGTCACGCATTCCTGCTGCTGGGGGTTGAGTTTCCGTACGGCTTCGAGCAGCGCGGCGTTCGAGAGGGACTCGAGGACGGAGTCCTCCGGGCTGCGCTCGACCTCGTTGGCGTCGAGCATTTCGCCGGTGGTCACTTCGAGTCGGAACCGGCTCGACTTGAAGTGGTCGGCGACCAGGTTGCGCGCGATCGTGACCAGCCAGGCGCCGAAGTCGCGGCCCTGCCAGGTGAACGTGGAGATACGCCGCAGGGCGCGCAGGAAGGTCTCACTGGTGAGGTCCTCCGCGGTCGCCTTGCCGCCCACGCGGTAGTAGATGTAGCGGTAGACGGTGTCGCTGTACTGGTCGTACAGCCTGCCGAACGCTTCGGCCTCGCCGGCCTGGGCGCGCTCGACCAGCTCCATCATGCGTGCGCTGTCGCTGTCCGCCGTGGGCCGGCGGACGGGGGTGGAGGCGGCGGTGGTGCTGCTGTTTCGGCTTCCCCGTCTGCCGACCGCCGCACCGCCGTTCGCCAGGGCATAGCAAGGACCAATCGGGCCGCTCACGGCAGGGGCCGCGGCGGCGAATGCGGGGACGGCGTACGCGGTGGGGACGAAGCCGCGCAAGCGGTCGATGACCGATGCGCGCAGCGTAGCCAGGCCCGAGGCGTCAACCCCGACGTGTGGGTACACGGGACTCCCAGAGGCAGAGCTTCCATCACGTTCAGTGCGGGACCATTCACTCGTCGTGGCGACGTGTGGGGTCCGGTATGCGTCTGAGGAGAATAACGCTTCGTACAGGCAGCACTACACCCAGTTGCTCAAATCATCGATTACGTCGCTTCTGTTACGCCTATACGGCGAATCAAGTAGCACATCGTGAGCGCTTATTGATCGTTTGGCGTCACGATGTGTCGGCCGACGTGATCTGTTGTGCCTGAGTGCGACAGCGGCGGCGGCCGACACGCGGTCGGGCGCGGCAGTGCGCGGCAGTGCGCGACATGGGTCAGCGGCGGCGGCGGTGCAGTGCCACCGCGGCGGCCGTGCCGCCCGCCAGCGCGCCGACCCCGGCTGCCGCCGGGATGCCGACCTTGGCCGCCTTGCGGCCCGTCCGATAGTCACGCAGCCGCCACTCGCGGTCCTTGGCGTGCTTCCGGAGCTTGCTGTCCGGGTTGATCGCGTACGGATGTCCGACCAGCGACAGCATCGGGATGTCGTTGTGCGAGTCGCTGTACGCCGCGCAGCGGTTCAGGTCGAAGTCCTCGGCCGTCGCCAGTGCCCGTACCGCCTCGGCCTTCGCCGGGCCGTGCAGCGGCTCGCCGACGAGCTTGCCGGTGTAGACGCCGTCGATCGACTCGGCGACCGTGCCGAGCGCGCCGGTCAGTCCGAGGCGCCGGGCGATGATCGTGGCGGTCTCGACGGGCGCGGCGGTCACCAGCCAGACCTGCTGCCCGGCGTCGAGGTGCGCCTGCGCGAGGGTGCGGGTGCCCGGCCAGATGCGGTCGGCCATGTACTCGTCGTAGATCTCCTCGCCGATGGACATCAGCTCGGCGACCCGGTGGCCCTTGACGATGGACAGCGCGCTGTCGCGCGCGTCCTGCATGTGCTGCGGGTCCTCGACGCCGGCGAGCCGGAACCAGGTCTGCTGCCAGGCGAATCTGGCCAGTTCACGGCGCTGGAAGAACTTCCGCTTGTACAGCCCGCGTCCGAAGTGGAAGATCGCGGCGCCCTGCATGACGGTGTTGTCCAGGTCGAAGAACGCCGCGGCGCGCGCGTCCCCGAAGACGGGGAAGTCGGGTACGGCGGGATCGGCGATACCGGTCGGTGCCGCGCCGACGCCGTCGATCTCCTGCGACGACTTGAGTCCTGCCTCTGCTGCGGCCTCACCCGCGAGCACGCTCCGTGCTGTCGCGGAGCGCTTACGGGGGGTGAGCCATCCCAGTGCGGCCATAGCGAGAGCATAGTCAGTCTGTTCGGTACTTCCGGACGCGCCGGGGTGCCGTCGGTGTGAACTCTCCGAGAAGGTGAAGAGCGGGTGGAGAAAGAAGGCGATCGGGGGCGCGGTCGCCCGACGGCGGACAATGGAGGCCATGAGCCCCCTCCTGCGTCGTACGAAGAAGAAACCCGCCGAGCGCGTGGTGACGCTCGTCTCCAAACCCGGCTGTCATCTCTGTGACGACGCGCGCGCCGTCGTCGCCGCGGTGTGTGCCGAAACCGGTGCGTCCTGGGAGGAGAAGGACATCACGGTGGACGAAGAGCTGCACCGCGCCTACTGGGAGCAAATTCCGGTCGTGCTCATCGACGGCGAACAGCACACGTTCTGGCGTGTTGACGCCGATCGGCTCCGCAAGGAACTGGGGACCTGACAGAAAGACGGTTACGATCGTGGGCGCTTTGCCGAGCTTTTTCCGACGGGCCGGGACGACCGGCTCCGGCGGGCGCGGCGGAAGCGGTCTCGGGGGCGTGGTCATGAGGAGTTGTACGGTTTTGCCCCCATCATGGGTTCAACGGGCCGGTGCGGTCGAGGGTTCCAAGATCCCTCGTTCGGGTCGCGTGACCCCGGTCACTTTGCACGGACAAAGTGGACACAATCTTTGTGCACGCGTTCACAAAGACATAACCTGCACACGACGGGGCGGTCCTTGGACATACGACCGCCTGCAGCCCCGCTCATCCGGCAGGAGCACCGTGGCAACTGGCCGAACTCACCGACCGGCGACCCGTAGCCGAGGAATCCCCGAGGCCACGGTCGCCCGGCTTCCGCTGTATCTGCGGGCCCTCACCGCACTCTCCGAGCGTTCCGTACCCACTGTGTCGTCCGAGGAACTCGCCGTGGCCGCCGGGGTCAACTCCGCGAAGCTGCGCAAGGATTTCTCGTATCTCGGCTCCTACGGCACGCGCGGGGTCGGGTACGACGTGGAGTACCTCGTCTACCAGATCTCCCGTGAACTCGGCCTCACGCAGGACTGGCCCGTCGTCATCGTCGGTATCGGCAACCTCGGCGCCGCGCTCGCCAATTACGGCGGATTCGCCTCCCGCGGCTTCCGCGTCGCCGCGCTGATCGACGCCGACCCCGAGATGGCCGGCAAGCCGGTCGCCGGGATCCCCGTCCAGCACACGGACGAGCTGGAGCGGATCATCAGCGACAACGGCGTCTCCATCGGGGTCATCGCGACCCCGGCGGGCGGTGCCCAGCAGGTCTGCGAGCGCCTCGTCGCCGCCGGTGTCACCTCGATCCTCAACTTCGCCCCGACCGTGCTGACCGTGCCCGACGGCGTGGACGTACGGAAGGTCGACCTCTCCATCGAGCTGCAGATCCTCGCCTTCCACGAGCAGCGCAAGGCCGGTGAGGAAGCCGCGGCCGCCGAGGCGGGCACGCCGCCGCCGATCCGCTCCACCGCCGCGAGCCGGAAGGGACCCGACGGGGAAGTCCCCGCCGTGATGCCGGCATGAGTCTTCTGGTCATCGGTCTGAGCCACCGCAGCGCGCCCGTGAGCGTGCTGGACCGGGTGTCGCTGTCCCCGGACGGCCGGACCAAGCTCCTCCAGGACGTGCTCGCCGCCGAGCCGGCGACCGAGGCGGCCGTCCTCGCGACGTGCAACCGGGTCGAGCTGTACGCGGACGTGGACAAGTTCCACGCGGGCGTCGCCGAGCTGTCCACGCTCCTCGCCCGGCACAGCGGCGTCGGCCTGGACGAGCTGACCCCTTATCTCTATGTGCACTACGAGGACCGCGCCGTCCACCATCTCTTCTCGGTGGCCTGCGGACTGGACTCGATGGTCGTCGGCGAGGGCCAGATCCTCGGGCAGATCAAGGACGCGCTCGCGGGCGGCCAGGAGCTGCACACCGCCGGGCGCCTCCTCAACGACCTCTTCCAGCAGGCGCTGCGCGTCGGCAAGCGCGCCCACAGCGAGACCGGGATCGACCGGGCCGGGCAGTCGCTCGTCAGCTTCGGTCTCGAACAGCTCGCCGCCGGCGCGGACGTCCCCGGCTGGGCCGCCGGCCGGCGGGCGCTGGTGATCGGCGCCGGGTCGATGTCCTCGCTCGCCGCCGCGACACTCGCCCGTGCCGGAGTCGCCGAGATCGTCGTCGCCAACCGCACCGCCGCGCGCGCGGACCGGCTGGTGGCGATCCTGAACGAGCCCGGTGGTACGGGAGTCAGGGCCCGCGCCGTCGACATGGGCGCCGTGGACGGCGAGTTGACACGTGCCGATGTCGTCGTTTCCTGTACCGGCGCCACCGGTCTCGTCCTGACGGCCGATGCCGTCGAGACGGCCATGGGCCAGACCGACGGCGGCCGGGAGCTGGCGCTCCTCGACCTCGCCATGCCCCGCGACATCGACGCGGCCGTCCACCGCCTCACCGGCGCCCGGCTGATCGACATCGAATCCCTGGCCGACGCCTCCGCCGACGCCCCGATGGCCGCCGACGTCGAGCAGGTCAAGCGGATCGTCACCGACGAGGTCGCGGCCTTCGGCGCCGCCCAGCGCGCCGCCCACATCACCCCGACCGTGGTCGCGCTGCGCGCCATGGCCGCCGATGTCGTCACCAACGAGATCACCCGTCTCGAAGGCCGGCTCCCCGGCCTCGACGAGCGGCAGCGCGCCGAGATCACCCAGGCCGTACGCCGTGTGGTCGACAAGCTGCTGCACGCGCCGACCGTGCGGGTGAAGCAGCTCGCCGGTGAGCCGGGCGGAGCCGGTTACGCGGACGCGCTGCGCGAACTCTTCGACCTCGACCCGCAGACGGTCGCCTCCGTCAGCCGGGCCGACCGGAACGAGGCCGCCGACCGCAGCACAGCGGCCGGCCGCGGCGCACCCGCCGATCGGAACGCACCGGTCGACCGGAGCGCACCCGTCGACCGGAACGCGGTCGACGTCAAGAACCGAGGGCGAGTATGACCGAGAAGACACTGAGACTCGGGACCAGGCGCAGCAGGCTCGCCATGGCCCAGTCCGGGCAAGTGGCCGACGCCGTCCGGGAGTTGACCGGACGCGCCGTGGAGCTGGTGGAGATCACCACGTACGGCGACACCTCCCGTGAGCAGCTGTCCCAGATCGGCGGCACCGGCGTCTTCGTCACCGCGCTGCGCGAGGCGCTGCTGCGCGGCGAGGTCGACCTCGCGGTCCACTCGCTCAAGGACCTGCCCACGGCCCAGCCCGAGAACCTGACACTGGCCGCCGTACCGCGCCGCGAGGACCCCCGGGACGTGCTGATCGCACGCGACGGGCTGACTCTCGACCGGCTGCCGCACGGCGCCAGGATCGGTACCGGCTCCCCGCGGCGTACGGCGCAGCTCAACGCGCACGCCCGGAGCCACGGTCTGCTCATAGAGACTGTGCCGATACGCGGGAACATCGACACCCGTATCGGCTACGTGCGCGGCGGACAGCTCGATGCCGTCGTGCTGGCCGCCGCCGGTCTCAACCGCCTCGGCAGGACAGACGAGGTGACCGACTTCCTGTCGGTCGACTCCGTCCTGCCGGCCCCCGGCCAGGGGGCACTCGCCGTCGAATGCGTGGCTTCCGACCCGGAACTCGCCACCGCACTCGCCGGCCTCGACGATCCGCACACGCGGATCGCCGTCACCGCGGAACGTTCCCTGCTCGCCGCCCTGGAGGCCGGTTGCAGCGCACCTGTGGGTGCGCTGGCCGACCTGCTGGGCGACGGACAGGACGCGCGATTTGTCAACGAACTGCGCCTGCGTGGCGTCGTCGGCACGACCGACGGCTCGACGCTCGTGCAGTTGTCCATCACCGGTCCCGTACCCACGTCGCTCGGCGACGCCGTCGCGCTCGGTCGCGAACTCGCGTCCGAGATGCTCGCCAAGGGTGCGGCCGGTCTTATGGGGGAGCGAGCACTTTGAGCCCCATCGCCGACCATCCGGCCGTCTACGCCTCAGGGCACGTCACCTTCCTCGGTGCCGGACCCGGGGATCCGGGTCTGCTGACACTCCGCGCCGTCGAGGCGCTCGCGGGGGCGGAGGTACTGATCGCCGAGCCTGATGTGCTCGCTCTCGTACGCGCCCATGCGCGTGCGGGTGTGAGCACGCCAGCGCTGACGATTGTTGACGATGCGTCAACAGCCGCCGGTATCCCCGCGATCAGGGATGCCGTCAATCTTGTCATGGAGGCCGCGCGCGGCGGCAAGCGGGTCGTCCGTGCGGTGACCGGGGATCCCGGTCTCGACGGCGACACCGGCTCCGAGATGCTGGCGTGCGCCGCCGCGGGCATTCCCTTCGAGGTCGTGCCCGGTATCGCCGCCGCCGTCGGGGTGCCCGCCTACGCGGGTGTGCCGCTGCGGGACGCGCAGGGCACCGACGTCCGCTTCGTCGACAGCCGTACGGCCGACGACCGCTGCTGGACCGAACTCGGCGCCAGCGACGGCACGGTGGTCGTCTCGGCGACCCTCGACACGGTCGCCGCGACCGCCGGGGAGTTCGTCGCCGCGGGCCGCAAGCCCGACACACCGATGACGGTCACCGTCGCCGGTACGACGACCCGGCAGCGCACCTGGTCCGCGACGCTCGGCACGATCGCGCTGACGCTGAAGCAGGCGAAGGTCCTGCCCTCGGCGTCCGGGCATCAGCCGGTCATAGCCGTGGTCGGGGAGCGCAGCGCGCCCGCGCAACGCGACCAGCTCGCGTGGTTCGAGTCGAAGCAGCTGTTCGGCTGGAAGGTGCTCGTCCCGCGTACGAAGGAGCAGGCCGCCTCGCTCTCCGACCAGCTTCGGTCGTACGGCGCCGTACCGCACGAGGTCCCGACCATCGCGGTCGAACCGCCGCGTACGCCCCAGCAGATGGAGCGCGCGGTCAAGGGTCTTGTCACCGGGCGCTACGAGTGGATCGCCTTCACGTCGGTCAACGCCGTCAAGGCCGTCAGGGAGAAGTTCGAGGAGTACGGGCTCGACGCCCGTGCCTTCGCGGGGATCAAGGTCGCCGCGGTCGGCGAGCAGACCGCGGCCGCGCTGGTCGACTTCGGCGTCAAGCCGGACCTGGTGCCCAGCGGTGAGCAGTCGGCCGCCGGTCTCCTGGAGGACTGGCCGCCGTACGACCCGGTCTTCGACCCGATCGACCGGGTGTTCCTGCCGCGCGCCGACATCGCCACGGAGACGCTGGTCGCCGGGCTGATCGAACTCGGCTGGGAGGTCGACGACGTCACGGCCTACCGGACCGTGCGCGCGTCGCCGCCGCCCGCCGAGACACGCGAGGCCATCAAGGGCGGTGGCTTCGACGCGGTGATGTTCACCTCGTCGTCCACCGTGCGGAATCTGGTCGGTATCGCGGGCAAGCCGCACAATGTGACCGTCATCGCGTGCATCGGCCCGGCGACCGCCAAGACGGCGGAGGAGCACGGGCTGCGGGTGGACGTGCTGTCGCCGGAGCCTTCGGTGCACAAGCTGGCCGAGGCGCTGGCCGCGTTCGGCGCGGAGCGCCGGGAGGCGGCGCGGGAGGCCGGCGAAACGGTCACCCGGCCGAGTGAACGGCGACCGGGGTCGAGGCGGCGGCGCACGACATAGCGGGTTCGTGAGGGGCTCCCGTCCATGCGGCGTAGCGTGGACGGGGACGACAGCTCTTTCGGACCATGAGGCGACTCACCATGACTGTGTACGGTTCCTTCCCCGGTGCCCGGCCCCGTCGGCTGCGGACCAGCCCCGCGATGCGGCGCATGGTCGCCGAGACGCGGCTCCACCCGGCCGATCTGATCCTGCCCGCGTTCGTGCGGGAGGGCATCGACGAGCCGCTGGCCATCTCGGCCATGCCCGGGGTCGTCCAGCACAGCCTGGACACGCTGCGTAAGGCGGCCGTCGAGGCGGTGGGCGCGGGCGTCTCCGGGATCATGCTGTTCGGGGTGCCCGAGGACGCGAAGAAGGACGCGCTCGGGACGGCCGGGACCGACCCGGAGGGAATCCTCCAGGTGGCGATCCGGGCGGTCCGCGAGGAGGTCGGCGACGATCTGGTGATCATGTCCGACCTGTGTCTGGACGAGTACACAGACCACGGCCACTGCGGGGTGCTCGACGCCGCCGGTCGCGTCGACAACGACGCGACGCTGGAGCGGTACGCGGAGATGGCCCAGGTCCAGGCCGACGCGGGCGCTCATGTGCTGGGCGCCAGCGGGATGATGGACGGCCAGGTGGGCGTGGCCCGCGACGCGCTGGACACGATCGGCAAGGAGGACGTGTCCGTCCTGGCGTACGCGGTGAAGTACTCGTCCGCGTTCTACGGCCCGTTCCGGGAGGCCGTCGGCTCCTCGCTGACGGGCGACCGCAAGACGTACCAGCAGGACCCGGCCAACGTGCGGGAATCCATGCGGGAGTTGGCGCTCGACCTCGAAGAGGGCGCCGACATGGTGATGGTGAAGCCGGCCGGGCCCTATCTGGACGTGCTGGCGAAGGTCGCCGCCGAGGTGGCCGTCCCCGTCGCCGCGTACCAGATCAGTGGTGAGTACGCGATGATCGAGGCGGCGGCCGAGAAGGGCTGGATCGACCGGGACAAGGCGATCATGGAGAGCCTGACCGGCATCAAGCGGGCCGGGGCGCAGTTGATCCTCACGTACTGGGCGACGGAGGTCGCGCGGGCGCTGTGAGCGCCCGCGCGTGACCGGCCGCCGCACCCGGTTCCCGGGGAGGGGGGCGGGCATGGTGGCCGGCCCGGAGGGGTCCGACGTGTCGGTGTTGGTGTTCGTGCCCT
>NZ_JBHUZM010000152.1:0-17517 GCF_042667665.1 Streptomyces sp. NPDC057307
CCGCGCACTCAGCGCGGTCCGCCGTCGCCGTACCCGCCCTCGGGCGCCGTGGCCCGGGGGCGGAAAGTGCGGCGGTAGGTGTCCGGGGGGACGCCTACCGTGCGGTTGAAGTGGCGGCGCAGTGTCGTGGCCGTGCCCATGCCGGTGGCGGTCGCGATGGCGTCGACCGTGCCGTCCGTCGTCTCCAGCAACTCCTGGGCGTGGCGGATTCGTTGGGCCAGCAGCCATTGCAGCGGGGTGGTACCGGCCACCGATCTGAAGTGGCGGGCCAGGTTGCGTGAGCTCATCCGCGCCTGGCGGGCCAGGTCTTCCACGGTCAGTGGATGGTCGAGGCGCTCCAGCACCCAGGGGAACAGCGCGGCGAGCGGGTGGTCTGCCCGGGCGGGTACCGGGGTGGTGACGAACTGGGCCTGGCCGCCCGCCCGGTGTGGTGGCACGACCAGGCGGCGGGCGGTGGTGTTGGCGACCGACGAGCCGTGGTCGAGGCGGACGAGGTGCAGGCACAGGTCCATCGCGGCGGCCTTGCCCGCGGAGGTGAGCACGCTGCCGTTGTCCACGTAGAGCACGTCCGGGTCGACCGTCACCCGGGGGTAACGGGCGGCCAGGGCCTCGGTGTGCGCCCAGTGCGTGGTCGCGCGCTTTCCGTCCAGCAGGCCCGCGGCGGCCAGCACGAACGCACCCGTGCAGAGCGACGCCACGCGCGCCCCCGCCTCGTGGGCCGCGCGCACCGCGTCGACCAGGTCGGCCGGTGGGTTCCCGTCCACGTCGTCCCAGCCGGGCACGATGACGGTGTCCGCATGGCGGAGCCGGTCGAGGCCGTGGTCGGGCTCCAGCAGGAACCGGCCGAACCGCACGGCGGCCGGCCCGCAGACGTCCAGGCGGTACCAGGGGGTGGCCACCCCGTCCGGGGCGGTGCCGAAGACCTCGTACGCCACGGACAGTTCGTAGTGCAGCATCCCGTCGGTGACGGCCAGCGCGACTGTGTTCACGTCCGGAATTGTACGGGGCATGGCGTTCCGGACACTCGTGTGCGGGGCCCTGCCATCGGCAGGCTGTCTCCGGCGGGTCTTTCGAGCACAGGAGGAGTACCGATGGAATCGGGACACACGGTCGCGGTGTACGGCGCGTACGGACACACCGGGCGCTTTGTCGTGGCGCAGTTGCGGGAACGCGGGTTCCTCCCGGTCCTCTCCGGCCGCGACCCCGGCAAGCTGAAGGAACTGGCGGAGGAGCCGGCGGCGGACCGTCCCGCACTCGACGTCCGGCCGGCGGCGGTCGACGATCCGGCCTCGCTCGACCGCGCACTGGCCGGCGCGGCGGCCGTGATCAACTGTGCCGGGCCCTTCGCCACGACCGCCGCCCCCGTGATCGAGGCGGCCCTGCGCGCGAGGATCCCGTACGTGGATGTGGCGGCCGAGGTCGAGGCCAACGTGGACACGTTCGCGCACTTCACGGACCGCGCCCGGGCCGCCGGAACGGTGATCGTCCCCGCGATGGCCTTCTTCGGCGGCCTCGGCGATCTGCTGACCACCGCGGCGATGGGCGACTGGACCGCCGCGGACGAGGCGCACATCGCGTACGGGCTGAGCAGCTGGCACCCCACGGACGGAACGCGCGTCGCGGGCCAGGTCTCCCGGACGCGGCGGAACGGCGAACGCGTCCGCTACACGAACGGGCGGCTGGAGTATCGCGACGACGCCCCGCCCACCCTGGACTGGCACTTTCCCGACCCCCTGGGCACCCGGGCCGTCATCGGGGAGTTCACGATGGCCGACGTCGTCACCGTACCCAGCCATCTCTCCATCCCCGAGGTCCGCACCTATATGACGATCGAGGCGGCCAGGGATCTGTCGGCCCCGGACACACCGGCGCCGACCGCGGTCGACGAGCGCGGTCGGTCCGCGCAGACCTTCCTCGTCGATGTCGTCGTGCGCTCCGGCGACACCGAACGGCGCGCCGTGGCGAGAGGCCAGGACATCTACGCCGTCACCGCGCCGCTCGCGGTGGAGGCGGTTCGCCGCATCCTCACGGGACGGACCAGGACGATCGGTGTCTCCTCGGCCGGTCAGATCTTCGACGCGGCCGACTTCCTCCGCGCGCTGTCCCCGCACGTCTCCCTCGAACTGCCGCAGTAGGCAAGAGGCAAGAGCGTTCGGAGGCCGTCGTCCGCGGGTCCCGCACAGGCGGGAGTTCACACGGCCAGGAGGTCTTCCAGCCTGTCGCGGACACCGTCCCTGCCACCCGCCGCGATCGGCACCAGCCTGTCGCGGTCACCGGGATCCCGGGAAAGCAGGTGCAGCCGGCCGTCGTTACGGGCCAGGATCAGATCGGTACTGGTGCCCGCGGTCTCGGCCGAGCCCTCCGCGGTGTACTCGGTGACGGTCACCAGCGCCGACCGCTCCGACCCCGTGAGCACGGCATCGGCGTCCATCGACCGATCGATGTCCGCCGACGAACCCCGGGGCAGCCAGTCGGTGAGCGCCCGGAGCCCCTCCTCAAGCTTGTACAGACCGATCTGGTGCACGCCGAGCGCGTCGATGCGGACCATCAGACAGATCCGCTCCGGCTGGGGGAGCAGCAGGATCCGCCACGGCTCGCCCGGATCCGTTCCGGTCGTACGGGCGTCGAGCACCTTCCTGGCCCGCTGCTGGAACGCCACGGCGATGCCCAGGTCTCCCCGTACTTCGACCTCCTCGCTCGACGAACCCGCCATGAGGAGTTGGCGCGCGGCCAACGAGCGGACGGCCTCGGCGAGTTCGTCGTCCGACGGCCGGGCCTCCAGGAAGTCCACGATCGCGTCCACGGCGGTGAGTTCGGCGATGGTGTACGCGCCGAGGAGCACCGGCCCGGTGTCCACGAGATGCACGACGGCCGAGACCAGTCCTTCGGGAACGGACGCCTCGCCCGGCCCCGGTGTCGACGCCGGGGGAGTACCACGCTGGTCGTCGCTCATGACGGACCTCCTGCCGGCCGGCCGCCCACGGCGGGCGCCGCGCGGCTCTCACGGAGAACCGCGGCGGCGGTACGGGACGGGGTCTGCGTCACCCATACGTCGGAGTTGCCGAACAGGCCCCGGCCGGCGCTGCCGGACAGCGCCTGGCCCAGCTCGCCGGCCAGATCCGGCCGGTCCGGCGGCGGGAACCGGGCCGCGAGTTCCTGGGACACGGCCGTGACGTCGTCGTTCGCCTCGATCCGGCGCAGCGCCTGCGTGAGGGACCGCGCGATCGGCGGCGACAGGGACGTGGGCATCGCCAGGACCGGCGCGAGATACAGCGGGCGCCGCTCGGTCATTCGCGACAGACCCCAGGGCCCGACGTTGCTGTCGGTGAACCTGTACACCACGTAGTCCATCAGGTGCCGCAGGTCGCTCGGCCGGGGCAGCTTGGACCCGCCGAACGCGGCCGGGGTCTTCTCCAGCTGCACCCAGGTGCCCTGTGCCGTGCGGCCGTGCAGCTTCTCCCGTACGACGTGCCCGCGCATCCCGATGTCGGGGTAGAGCTTCTTGTCGATGTCGCGGTGGTGGCTGGACAGCCGTGGATGGCTGCCCTTGGCGGACCGCCATTTCTCGTACAGCCGCGGATCGTCCACCAGCACATGCCCGCCGCGCAGTACGTCCCGCAACTGCGGTACCTGCAGCCCGTGCGCCTCCAGATCGGCAAGGATCTCCGCTTCCTCCGGGCTGAGGTGTTCGGCGGCCTTGACCAGGCCCTTTCGATACGATCCGGCCCGCGCGGTGATCTCGATCATGAGCCGCACCCTGGTGCGTACCGCTTCGGCGCGCTCGGCCCGCTCGGTACCGGCGGTACCGGCGCCCGCCTTGCCGGGCTGCACGGCGCGTGTGACGAAGGCTCGCGTGTGCTTGCGCTCCATCTGGCCAGTACAGCACGGCAGGCCCACACCCGCAGGGCCAGGGGCGACGCGCGACGTGCGTGACGCGTGAGTCGCCGGGGCGCCTCACCAGTCGTGGACGGTCCCGTCGTGGAGGCGGTTGACCGGCAGATACGCCGCGTCGTACGGGTGGGCCGCGGCCAGCTCCTCGTCCAGCTCCACCCCGATGCCGGGGGCCTCTCCCGGATGCAGGTACCCGTCCGTGAAGGTGTACGAGTGGCGGAAGACCTCCTCGGTGAGGGGGGTGTGGCCCGAGTACTCCTGGATGCCGAAGTTGTGCACGGCGAGGTCGAGATGGACGGCGGCGGCCATCCCGACCGGGGAGATGTCCTCCGGCCCGTGCACGGCGCTCTTGATCTGGTACTGGGCGGCGAAGTCGAACAGCTTGCGCAGCGGGGTGACGCCGCCGAAGTGGGTAACCGCCGACCGTACGTAGTCGATCAACTGCTCGGTGATCAGGGCCTGGTAGTCGTACACCGTGTTGAACACCTCGCCGATGGCCAGCGGTGTGGTGGTGTTACGGCGTACCAGCCGCAGGGCCTCCTGGTTCTCGGCGGGTGTGCAGTCCTCCAGCCAGAACGGCCGGTAGGGCTCCAGGTCCTTGCCGAGCCGGGCGGCCTGGATCGGGGTGAGCCGGTGGTGGGCGTCGTGGAGCAGGGGCAGTTCGGGGCCGAACTCGGCGCGTACGGCGTCGAAGACGGCCGGGATGTGCCGCAGATACGCCGCGGTGTCCCAGTCCTCGACCAGTGGGCGGGCCTGCTGGTGGAGGATCCGCGCACCGGCGTTGTCGGTGTCCGACACCCCGTAGACGGCCTTGAGGCCGGGGATGCCGGACTGGATACGGACGGCGGGGTATCCCTCGGCCAGCCTGGCCCGTACGGAGTCGAGGAGTTCGGGTATGTCCCGGCCGTTGGCGTGGCCGTAGGTACCGACGCGTTCGCGGCTGGCACCGCCCAGCAGCTGGTAGAGGGGGAGCCCCGCGGCCTTCGCCTTGATGTCCCACAGCGCCACGTCGACGGCGGCGATGGCGGCCATCGTCACCGGCCCGCGCCGCCAGTACGCCCCCCGGTACAGCGACTGCCAGGTGTCTTCTATGCGGTGCGGGTCGAGGCCGACGAGCAGAGGCGCCACATGGTCGCGGAGGTAGCTGACGACGGCGAGTTCCCTGCCGTTCAGGGTGGCGTCGCCGAGGCCGGTGAGGCCCTCGTCGGTCGTCAGCTTCAGGGTGACGAAGTTGCGGCCGGGACTGGTGACGACGACCTTCGCGTCGACGATCTTCATGTTCGTGTGTTCTCTTTCCGGATGTCGGGGGCGTGGGGTCGGCCCTGGACCGGTGCGGAAGCCTCGGTGCGGTTTCCGCCGGGCGGCGGCTTGTCAGCCTTTGGAGGCGCCGGAGGTCAGCCCGGCCACCAGGTACTTCTGTCCGATGACGGCGGCCAGTACGACCGGCACGGTGATGAGGGTGGCGGCGGCCATCAGTCCGCCCCAGTCGGTGCTCGCGTAGGAGATGAAGTTGAACAGGGCCACCGGCACCGTCTGGGTCCGGTCGTCGGCGAAGACCAGCGCGAACATGAAGTTGTTCCAGCTGAAGACGAAGGCCAGCAGCGACGCGGTCGCGGTGCCCGGTGCCGCGAGCGGCAACGAGATGCGCCAGAAGGCGCCGAAGGCGCTCAGCCCGTCGGTGCGGGCGGCCTCCTCCAGTTCGACCGGCAGTCCCGCGAAGAAACTGATCATGATCCACATGATCAGCGGGACGGAGACGAACATATGGCTCAGGATCAGCACGGTGTAGGACCCGACGAGCCCCATCTGCGCGAACAGGTAGTACCAGGGGACGAGGAGCGAGATCGCCGGGACGATGCGCGCGACGAGGATCAGGGAGCCGGTGCGGTGCATGTTGAACCGGCCCACCGCCCAGGCGGCGGGTACCGCGATGACGGCGGAGAGCACCGTCGACACCAGCCCGATCAGCAGCGAGTTGCCCATCGAGCGCAGGATCTGGCCGTCCTCGACGATGCCCCGGAAGTTGTCCAGGGTGGGGCTGAACCACAGACCGACGGACGGGTCGGTGACCTGCACGTTGGTCTTGAAGGCCGCGGCGAACATCCACACGATCGGCAGCGCGAAGATCAGCGTCACGACGGCGATGGCGGTGCCGCGCAGCCACGACCAGGTCCTGCGCCTGCGCGGCCGGGGGGTCGCCGGCCGGCGCGCGGCGGGGGAGACGGTGGCACTCATGCGTTCTTCCTTCCGCCCCGGCGGCGCAGCAGCACCACGACACCGATGATGAAGAGCGTGAACAGGACCAGGACGGCGGCGGCCAGTCCGTACTCCTGGTAGTCGAAGGTGAGCCCGTAGGCGTAGACGTTGAGGGTTTCCACCTCGAAGTCCGAACCGCCGCCGGGGCCTTTGGTGGCGTAGAGGATGTCGAAGGTCTTCAGCGCGTCGACGGAACGCAGCACCAGCGCGGCGACGAGCGTCGGCCCGAGCATCGGCAGGATGACGTATCGGAAACGCTGCCAGCCGTTCGCCCCGTCGACCAGGGCGGCCTCCTCCGGCTCCTCGGGCAGCGTGGTCAGCCCGGCGAGCAGCAGCAGCGTCATCATCGGGGTCCACTGCCACACGTCGATGAGCATCAGGGTCGGCAGCGACTGGCTCACCGAGCCGAGGAACTCCTGCCGGGGCAGGCCGACGGAGGCGAGCAGATGGTTGGCTATGCCGTTGGTGGGATCGAGGATCAGCAGCCACAGGATGCCGATCGCGACCGGCGTGGTGAGCAGCGGGATGATCAGGACGGTGCGCACCCAGCGCATCCCCCGGAACGCCTTGCGCATCAGCATCGCCAGCGCGAGGCCGAACACCGTCTCCAGCAACACCGCGCCGACGGTGAAGATCAGGGTGCGGCGGGCGGCCGGCCAGAACCTGCGGGTGTCGCCCAGCGCCTCGGTGAAGTTGCGCAGGCCGATATGGGCCTTGTCGGCGTTCACCGCGCCGAAGGCGTCGGTCAGGCTGAGGTCGAGCGTGAAGGCCAGCGGGAAGACGATCATCAGGCCGACGAAGAGCAGCGCCGGCGTGAGCATCGCCCACTTCAGCCGCCGGTTGGCCTGCTCGAAGGTGCGCGGCCGGCGTACGCGGGGCGACGGCGTGTCCGGCGGGCGGGCGTCGGTACGGGCCGTGGAGACCTCGGTGGTGGACATCAGGACTCCTTGTGGCGGTTGTCGCGTACGAGGAACTCGGCGAACTCCGCGTCCGCGTCACGCGCGACCGGCGGTACGGACTCGCCGAGGATGCCCGCGACCAGCGGCCGGCCGACGATGTCCCGGGCCCGGCCCACCTGGAGGACCCGGGGCCGGTCGTAGCCGAGGCCGCGCTCCGCGTTGATCCGCATGGCCTCGGCGAGGTCCGGCGGGAAGGAGGCCAGTGTCTTCGGGTCGGACCACACCGAGGAGCGGGCGCCGGGGATGCCGTCCGACTGCAGGGCGGTCGACATCTCGGGACCCGCGGCCCACCTGATGAACTCCCAGGCGTCGTCGCGCAGCAGGGAGAACGCGTTGATGCCCAGACTCCACGACGGGATGTTGTGCGGCCTGGCACCGGCCGGCCCGGCGGGGAAGGGCGCGAAGCCGATGGTCTCGCCCACCCTGGACACCTTCGGGTCCAGGAAGCTGCTGTAGATCGCGTCCGCGTCTATGTAGAACGCCGCCTTGCCCTGCGCGAAGATCGGCATGGCCTGTTCGAGGCTCATGTTGGTGGCCCCGGGCGGGCCCGCCTTGGCCAGCAGACCGCCGTAGTACTCGTACGCGGCAAGCGCCTCGGGGCTGCCGATGCCGGACTTCCCGCCGACGACGAAGTCACCGCCGTGCGAGTAGAGGAAGCTCGACCACTGGGACACGGCGCCGCTGCGCTGGCCCCGGCCGACATAGCCGTAGAAGCCCTTCTTCCGGTCGGTGAGCCGCTGCGCGGCGTCCATCAGCGCGTCCAGGGTGCGCGGCGGCCCGCCGAGGTCCTCGACCAGGTCCTTGCGGTAGTAGAGCGCGGGGCGCTCGGTCACCACCGGGACGCTCAGTACCTTGCCCGCCGTCGTGGACGCCTCGCGCGGGGCCTTCTGGAAGTCCGGCCAGTTGAACTCCGTGTCGCCGACCCGGTCGCTGAGGTCGGCGAGCCAGCCGTTGTGTCCGAAGAGCAGCTGCTCCTGGAGCGCGCGGACCATCATCACGTCCACGTCGGTGCCGGAGGCGTTCAGCTTGACGTTGTAGCTGCTCGCGAGCTGGTCTGCGGTGAGCAGGGTCATGGAGACCCGCCGTCCGATCAGCTCCTCGAATTCCTTCGTACGGCGCTGGATCGCCTGGGACCACACATGGTTGATCGCCATGATCCGCAACGGGGTGTCGGCCGAGGGCTTGGCGCCCCCGGTCGAACAGGCGCTCAGCGCCCCCACTCCGGCGGCCCCCACGACCCCTGCGGCCAGTCGGCCGAAGGCGCGCCGGCTCAGTGGCTGGCTGCTCGTGGACATCCTCGTCCTCGTCTCTCTGCGGTGTCGCGTGGTGCGTGTCGCGTGCCGGTCCCGCCGGCCTGGTCCAACTGGTAGGACCAGTTGGTTCAGACGGGACCGTAACAGCAGAACACGCACGTGGACCAGCCCCTGAGGAGAAGTTTTGCCGGACCCGTCCGCCGGCTACTCGCCCGTTCTGCCGCTGCCCTGGCGCCCCTCGGTCTGGCCCAGCAGCGTCTCGATGTGGTTGCGCGCCATGGTGTCGACCTGCACGTCGAGGTCCGGCCCGTACGTACGCAGGCCCAGCATCAGATGCTCCCGCATCCGCTCGCAGGCGAGGTCCACGTCCCGTGCCTCGATCGCCTCGAAGATCTCCGGGTGGTGCGGCACACCGGGCTCGGCGATCGACGGATCGGAGTTCGAGCGGAGCATCATCTCGAACATCATCCCGCTGATCGAGGACAGCATGATCCGCAGGACCGGGTTCTTGCTCGCCACCGCGACGGCGTCGTGGAAGTCCATGTCTGCCTGGGCCTTCACGACGACATCGGTCGCCGACTCCAGGGCGTCCCGGGCGGACCGCATCGCCGCGATGTCCTCGTCCGTGGCCCGCCGGGTCGCCAGCCGGACCATCTCGACCTCCAGCGGGATCCGCGCCTCGATGAGCTGCCGGACGGTGGGGCGACCCGCCCGGTACAGCGCGTCGTACCCCCTGGCCTGGCCCGAGGACTGTTCACGGACGAAGGAACCCCGTCCCGGAGCGACTTCGATCAGATGCTGGGCCTCCAGGCGCCTCAGCACCTCGCGTACGACATTCCTGCTGGAACCGAACTGGGCGGCGAGCTCGCGCTCCGAGGGGAGCTTCGTCCCGACGGGGATCTCTCCGGACCTGATGTCGTGTTCCAGCCGACGGGCGATGCGCTCCGTGAGGAGTCCGCGCTGGGCGGGGGCCGCGGCGGGGCCCGACCGCGCGGAACCCGCCGGGGAGGAGGGGGCGGACGGCTGCATGCTCGCAGCGTACAGGCCGGTCACGGCCGACACGCGCCCCCGTCCCGGCCGCGACCGGCACCGGTCGCCCCGACCTCTCCCGTGGGCCACGGCCGGTGCGACGCGGTGTGTGCCGCTCTACCCCTCGGGTGCTGACGCGAGGGCGTCGAGGGCCAGTTGGTAGTCCATGGAGATCACGCGCGAGTTCTGCAGCGCCACGGCCTGCCAGCCGTCGTCCCGCCACCGGACGGCGAGCAGTTGCATGGAGTCGCGGCTCGGCAGCGGTGTGTCCTCGCCCGGCATCACCACACCGACCCGGTAGTGCACCACACCCCAGTCGGGCCCGACGACCCGGGCGAACACCACCCGGCCGTCCACCAGGCGGGAGCCCCTCAGCGCGGTGTCGAACAGCGGCTGGTGAAAGGCCACGATCGCGTCGCGTCCCTTGAGGACGGTCCCTTCGAACGCCACGAACTCGGCGTCCTCCGCGAAGTCGGCGGCGAAGGCCGTGGCGTCACCCCGGTTCCACGCCTCCTGCATCCGCGCGGAGATCGCGCCCATCGCTTCGACCGACTGATCCATCGGTGACTCACTTCCCCTGTCGAGGTACCGGTCCGCCGGACGCGGCCCGCCGCCCCACCCTCTCAAAGATGATCAGTCGGTACGATCCCGTCGGCGCCGCTGACGCCGATCGCCTCCGCGGTGATCAGCACCCGCCCGGCAGTGGGAGGGGCGGGGGCGGGGAGGTCGATGACTTCCAGACCCTCGGGGCCGCCGAACGTCCCGGCACGCCGGAGCGTCCGTCACCGTGATCGCGACGTGCCCCCGGCGCCCGTTACTGGCCCACCCTGCCGTCGACACACTCGCGCAGCAGATCGGCGTGCCCGCAGTGACGCGCGTACTCGTCGATCCTGTGCACCATCAGTTCCCGAACCGCGATCCGGTCCTTCCCCAGCCGCTCGCCCAGATCCGGGTGCCCGGCCAACGCGGCGTCCGTCGCGGCCTGTTCGCGCGCCAGAGCGGCGTACGCGGCGTCGACCTCGGCCTGTTCGGCGAGGGCACCCTCGAAGTCCCCGTCAGGGTCGCCGTACAGCTTCGGCAGCGGATCACCGTCGCGGATCCAGTTGTGCCAGTCCCGTTCCACCTCGGCGAGATGGCGGATCAGACCGAGCAGCGACATCGTCGACGGCGGAACCGACCGGCGGGCCAACTGCTCCGGGTCCAGGCCCTCGCACTTCATCCGCAGGGTCATGCGGTAGCCCGTCAGGAAGTCCACCAGCGTCGCCGGCTCGCCCTCCGGACCGGGCCCGTCGCTGTCACGGGGGTCGTCGTCCGGGTCGGTCCACATGTCGGGGTGGACGGTGGCCTGGGTCCAGCGTGCGGGTCGGTCACTCATGCGGGCCATGGTCGTCGGTACGGTCCGGGCCCGCCAGTTCTTTACGGCCGGCGCGCCACCCGCCGTACAGCGGATGTGCCCGCCCGGGGCACACCCGCTGGACGGCCTCGCCGCTACGCCCGCACCACCGACTCCGCGCTGTTGTACCCCTCGATCCGCAGCGCCGGGCGCCCCGACCGCAGTGCCTTCGCGGGCCAGCTCAGCGTCACCGTCCGCGACTCACCGGGCAGCAGCCACAGGTAGTTGTCCCCGTACAGCGTCGGCAGCACCCGTCGGCCGTCCTTGGCGTCCAGCAGTGACAGGCGCAGCATGGAGGCGACCGCCGCGCCCCGGTTGCGTACCGTCACGGTCATCGTGCGCCGCTCGCCCGACCGGGAGACATGACCGAGGTCGGCGGTGACCTTCACCGGCCTGGCCGTGTTCAGCGCCCGCATGTCGGCCGGTGCGCGGTAGCGCCAGTACGTGTTCTCCGACAGCGACTTGCCGCCGCTGTCCTCCAGGCTCAGCCGCAGCAGATGCAGATCCGGCAGTTCCGCCCCGAAGGCCGCCGTGAAGGCGGCGGCCGTGCTCGACGGGGCGACGTCCACCTTCGTACGACGGGTTGAACCGAGCTGCCGGCCGGACAGGTCGTACAGCCGCGCCGTCACCGTGACTCCCTTGAGCCCGCGCGCGGTGTGGTTGACCGCGATGACGTCCCACTTCTGCGGATCCGCCTGCACATGAACGGCCTCGCACGACTTGCGGGCGCCGTAGTACGTGCCGTTGACGTCGAAGTCGTAGTCGTACGTCTGCCACACCGTGCTGTGCCAGGCCGGGTGGGACATCCACAGCATCAGACCGCTGGCGTCCTTCCAGAGGTTGGCGTTCCACGCCTCGAACATGGCGCGGGTGTTCTCGTAGTTCACGAACTGCGCCTTGCGCGCGAAGTCGTCCAGGCCCCCGGCCGTGCCCAACCGCGCCTCGATGGCGGCGCGGTAGTTCTGCGGGGCCTGATTCCCCCGGGTGCTCCAGTCGTGGTAGTACCACGCCTCGCCGATCGGCCACTCCGGCTCGTCGCCGACCAGATTGCGCACACTCTCCGCCGTGGAGACCACGGGCATGCCGATCTCCGTGTGGAAGCCGAAGTGGCCCCCGCCGTAGGTGGAACGGGAGAAGTAGCGCTCCGGCTCCACCCAGCCGTACGGACCGCCGCCGGAGATGATGCCGCCCGCCGAGTTGTTCTGGTAGAAGACACCCGGCGCCTCCGCCAGGACCGCCTCCCGCATGCCGTCGTCGATCGCGGCGGGCGGGTTGCCCTCGTTGGCACCGCACCACAGGACGACGCTGGGGTGCATGCGGTAGCGGCGTACGGTGTCGCGCGCCAGGCTGTTGAACGCGTCGTGGTCCGGCGGGTCCATGGCCCACGCGTTGGGGAAGTCGTTCCACACGAGCAGCCCGTACTCGTCGCAACTGGCGAAGAACTCCTCGCGGTTGCTGCTGCCGAGCCAGTTGCGGATCATGGTGAAGTTCATGTCCCGGTGCATGCGCACCGCCGTGTCCATCCGCTCGGCGGGCATCCGGCGCAGCAGTTCGTCCCAGCCCCAGTTGCCGCCCCGGCAGAAGACCCGTACACCGTTCACGCTGATCTTCAGCGGCTCCGGGGTGTTGTCGACGGACTTCACGTCCGTCCACGTCTCGCCGTCGTCGGAGATCTGGATGACATACGTCTTGGGGTAGGCGGGCTCCCACACGACGACCACCCGGTCGAAGGAGACGGACGCGCCGAGGTCCACCTGAATCCACTGGTTGTCCTCGTAGGCGGAGGACCAGCGGGTGTCGGCCTTGCCGTCGGTGGCGTTCGCCGCCTTGCTGTCGCCGTCCTCCGTGGAGGCGGTGGCCTTCTGGTGCAGGGCGAGGTCCGTGCCCGGCCTCGCACTGTCGATGACCGACAGGCTCCACAGCGAGTTGCCCCAACTGGTCGCCCGCTCACCGCCGTTGAGCCGGACGTAACGGGCCGCGCGGGCGCCGATGTCGACGCTCTGCAGGCTGGCGTTGGCGTTCTTGAAGGGCAGCGGCACCGCGGAGTTGTCGACCGACTCCGCGTCCGTCCAGGTCTCGCCGTCGTCGGAGACCTGGACGACGTACGTCTTCGCGTACGCCTGCTCCCACACCAGGTCCACCCGGTCGAAGGAGACGGACGCCCCGAGGTCGACCTGAATCCAGTGGTCGTCCTCGAACGCCGAGGCCCAGCGGGTCTTCGCGTCCCCGTCGGTGACGTTCGCGGCCTCGTGCGCCGGCTCGTCCACGGACGAGGCGGTGGCCTTCTTGCGCAGGGCGAGGTCGTTACCCGGCGCGGCGCTGTCGATCACCGACAGAGCCCACAGCGAGGAGCCCCAGTCGGTGGCGCGCGTCAGACACCGGACCCGCACGTGGCGCGCCTTCCTCGCGCCCAGCTCGACCGTCTGCGTGTACGCGTCGGTCCCGCCGCCGAACGGCAGCGGCACCGCGTACTCGTAGCCGAACTGCCGGATACCGAAGCGTGTGGCGCGCCGGTCGCTCTCCTTCCCGTCGACGGCGGCGACCAGCGTGAGGTCGTGCAGCGCGGGCTCGCCGTAGCCGTTGGGCCACCACAGCCGGGGGTCGCGTACCCGCAGCTCCTTGTGGTCGGCCGGGGCGAAGACGACGTCGGTGCTTCCGCCGCCCGGCACGGTGACGGTGCGGGAGACCCGTACGCCGTCGAACGACGCGGTGACCGTCACGCGCCGCTCGGCGGTGTCGGCGTTGCGTACCGGTACGACGACCGTCACCTCGGCGGTGCCCGTGTCGGGCAGGCCGGGCAGGGCGGTGTCGACGCGCGGGTCGCCGATGACGGCGTGACCGGTCGAACGGAGCCGCACATGGTTCCAGATGCCGGAGACCCGGTCGCGTACGGCCGGCATCCAGTCCCAGCCCGAAGCGGCCAGATACGTCGGCGAGTTGCGGTTCATCATGTTGGCGCCGGCGTCCACGAAGGCCAGGCCGGCCTCGCTCTTGTCGCCGGGGCTGCCGGGGAACGGCATGGGCGTGATCCGTACGGCCAGCGTCTGCTCGCCGTCGGCCGCCAGCAGGGGCGTCACGTCGTGCGCGGACCGGGCGAAGGGGTACGTCACGTCGCCGACGCGCTCGCCGTTGAGCCAGATGTCCGCCCGGTGGTTCACACCGTCGAACTCCAGCCAGACATGGCGCCCGGCGCCGGTCCGCAGACCCGGCGGCAGTCGGAAACCACGGCGGTACCACCACGAGTGGCGCGACAGCGCCTCCGGGATGTGCAGGTTGTTCATGCCCTCGACGGGGTCGGGCAGATGACCCTGGTCCACCAGCGAGCCGAGGACCGTGCCGGGGACCGTCGCGGGCAGCCAGCGGCTGGTGTCGACCTTCGGCCGGGACAGCTCGGCGCCCTCGGCGCCGGCCCAGTCGTCCATGGTCAGGGTCCAGCCGGACTCCAGCGGTACGGTGCCGTCCTCGGCGACCTTCAGGGCGGGGGCCTTGTGGTCGTTGGTGCCCCAGTCGGTCCATCCGGTGGCGGCGGGGCGGCGGCCCTTGGCGGAGCCGTACACCTCGAAACCGTTGAGTCCCAGCGGGTTGGCGTTCGAACGCTTCGTGACCGTCATCCGCACCCAGCGCGCCGTGGTGGCCTTGTCCAGCTTGATCTCCACCACCCCGCCGGTGCCGGCGGTGGTGCGGTGGACCGTGGTCCAGGTGCGGCGGTCGCGGGAGGTCTCGATGGTGAAGGCCACCGCGCAGCTGGACAGGATCTCCTGCCCGGTCGTGTTGTCACGGGGACTGCCGCTCGGGGACGGGGTGAAGACCGGGTCGTCCGCGGTGGCCTCGAAGGTGAGCCGGACGGAGTCGACCGTGCACTCGGCCTGGAGGTCGACGGAGATCCACTGCGGGTCGCCCGCGGCGGCGCGCCAGCCGCTGCCCTTCACGCCGGGGGAGTTGAGCCTGTCGACCACGAACTCGGCGGGGTTGGGCGCGTAGTCGACCGACGACACCTGGACCGGGCGGTACGCGGCGAGTTCGCCCCGGCTGCCGGCGGCGCCCGCGGTGCCGGCGGCGTGGCTCGTTGCGGGAAGCGCGACCCCGAGGCCGAAGCCGGCGAGCAGGGTCGAGCCGGTGGCGACAACTGCCCTGCGGGAAGGGTGAGATGACTGGTTCGGCATGAGTGACGTGATCCATTTCAGGCGAGCCCTCAAGAGCAAACGGCCTGCACAGGCCGTTTGACAACGTTGCCATAGGCTGTAATTCGACCGGGGTTCTGTCAAGAGCCAGGACATTTCCCGCAGTCGGGAGAGGGGCCCCGCGGCCGCCGCCCGGGGCCCCTCGCCGTTCGGTCTACGCCCTCGGCGGGCGCACCATGAAGACATCGATCGGGTCCTGGGCCGCCACCACGAAGCCGTGGCGCTCGTAGAGCCGCCGGGCGGCGCTGCCCCGCAGGACGTTCAGACTCACGGCCACGCCTCGCGCGTCCGTCCGCTCCAGCACCGTGCGCAGGACGGCGGATCCGAGCCCTCGCCCCTGACAGTGCGGAGCGAGATAGAAGTGCTCCAGCCACTGGCCGCCCTGTCCGTCCTCGGACGGCCGGACCGTGACGCATCCGACGAGTTCGCGGTCGACGGGTTCGCGTCCGACAAGTTCGCATCCGACAGGTTCGCGGTCGATCAGGATGATCGACGTGTGCCGCGTGGAGAAGGAGTCCCGCAGCCGTTGCCGCACCCGGTGCTCGTCGTAGCGGCCGAGGCGCTCCAGGTCCGCGCGCATGACCGTGGCCCGCAGCTCCGCGATCACCTCGATGTCGGCCGCCGACGCGGCACGCAGCGTCCAGTCCGTGCCGTGCGCCGACCCGGTCCGTACCGGCAACGCCACGTCCGATCGCGCCCCGCTGCCGGTCGACCCGTCATCCATGGCCGGAGTATCTCAGTCCGTGCGCAGGGGCCGACGGGCACCCGCACCTGCGGGGATGTGCCCCGGCGGGCGGGCTCGTTCACGAAAGCCGAAAGAATCTTGGACCAAGATGTCGAGAACCCGTGGCCGGCTCCGTCCCCGCAGTGAACGCGACCACAATGGTCCCACCAGCACCGAGGAGAAACACCATGGCCAAGTACCTGCTGCTCAAGCACTACCGAGGCGCCCCGGCCGCCGTCAACGACGTTCCCATGGACCGGTGGACGCCCGAGGAGATCTCGGCCCACATGGGGTACATGAACGACTTCGCCGCCCGGCTCGTGGAGACCGGCGAGTTCGTCGACAGCCAGGCGCTCGCCCCCGAGGGGACGTTCGTGCGGTACGACGGCGAGGGGCGCCCGCCGGTCACCGACGGACCGTTCGCGGAGACCAAGGACGTCATCGCCGGCTGGATGGTGATCGACGTCGACAGCTACGAGCGCGCCGTCGAACTGGCCGGGGAGCTGTCCGCCGCCCCCGGGGCGGGCGGCAAGCCGATCCACGAGTGGCTCGAACTGCGCCCGTTCCTGGGCGCGTCGCACACCATCACCGAGTGACCTCTCAGATGTCTCAGATGAACGAGGTCCTGCTCCGGAGCCTCACGCCGAGCGTGCTCGGGATCCTCGTCCGCCGCGGAGCCGACTTCGCGGCGGCCGAGGACGCCGTACAGGAAGCGCTGATCGAGGCGGTCCGCGGCTGGCCGGCCGATCCACCGGGGGATCCGAAGGGCTGGCTGGTCACCGTGGCCTGGCGCAAGTTCCTCGACGCGACCCGGGCGGACGCCGCCCGCCGCCGGCGCGAGGACCGTGTGGACGAGGACCCGGCGCCCGGCCCCGCGCCGGAGGTGGACGACACGCTCCAGCTCTACTTCCTGTGCGCCCACCCGTCGCTGACGCCCTCGTCCGCGGTCGCCCTCACGCTGCGCGCCGTCGGCGGGCTGACCACCCGCCAGATCGCCCAGGCATATCTGGTGCCCGAGGCGACCATGGCACAGCGCATCAGCCGGGCCAAGCGCACCGTGTCCGGCGTACGGTTCGACCGGCCCGGCGACGTCGCCACGGTGCTGCGCGTCCTCTACCTGGTCTTCAACGAGGGCTACTCCGGCGACGTCGACCTCGCGGCCGAGGCCGTCCGGCTCACCCGGCAGCTCGCGGCCGCGATCGACCACCCCGAGGTGGCGGGGCTGCTCGCCCTCATGCTGCTCCACCACGCCCGGCGCGCCGCCCGGACCGCGCCCGACGGCAGACTGGTGCCGCTCGCCGAGCAGGACCGCGGCCTGTGGGACACCTCGGCGATCGCCGAGGGCGTCGCGATCCTGCAGGCGGCCCTCGCGCGCGACCGGCTGGGCGAGTTCCAGGCCCAGGCCGCCGTCGCGGCACTCCACGCCGACGCGCCCACCGCCGAGGAGACCGACTGGGTGCAGATCGTCGAGTGGTACGACGAACTCGCGCGCCTGACCGACAACCCGCTCGTCCGCCTCAACCGCGCGGTGGCCGTCGGTGAGGCGGACGGACCGCGCGCCGGTCTCGCGGCGCTCGCGACCCTGGACGACACGCTGCCCCGCCACACCGCGGTGGCGGCGTATCTCCACGAGCGCGACGGTGATCCGGCGACGGCGGCGCGGCTGTACGCCGAGGCGGCCCGGAAGGCGCCCAACCTCGCCGAGCGCGAACACCTGACACGCCAGGCCGCCCGGCTCAACGCCCGCCGGTCCGGCTGACCGGTTCGCACGGCGCGGCCGGGCGCCGTCCGTCGGTCGCTGTTCGTCGGGCGCCGTCCGTCGGGCGCTGGG
>NZ_JBHUZM010000153.1:0-17219 GCF_042667665.1 Streptomyces sp. NPDC057307
CGGCGTTGTGGATGGCCCGGCCGTACTCGGCCGATTCCGACAACGCAGGGGGCACCTCCCGTGGCCCCCTAGGGCCTACGGGGGAGAGGCGCCGTCCAGGCGCCGCAGGCCAGGCGGGACTTCGCGGACCCGCCCTAGGGCGGGTCGGGCGGCTCTCCGGGGCCGGGACGCCGGGCGCGGCACCTCCCCGCGTTGTCGTCGGTCGGCGAAGCCGGCCCTTGTCCGACACCTAGCGCCGCCGTCGGAGCGGCCGGCGTCTCCTCGGTGGGTGCGATCGCGAGGCGGAGGCCCGGCGTCGCAGCTGGCCCGGCCGTACATGGGCGACCGACGACAACGCAGGGGGCACCTCCCGTACCCGAAGGGCTACGGGAGAGAGCGGACGTCCGGGCGTCGCGCCCGCGACCCCGCCGGTCCCCCCACCCGCCACCCGCCCTGTCACGCCGACACGCCGCCCCGCCCCGCACACCCCTCGTACGGCGCCGCTTCGTACCCGGTCGGCGGGCCTCCGGTCGCGCGGCACGCGGGCGGCACGGAGGGTCGGCCCGACCGACCACGCGCGCCCGGAGGTGCCCCCTGTCCGCCGACACGCTCGACACCGTCGACGCATCCGGCACGGCGAGACCCGCCGACGCCGCCCCGAGCACCGTCCCGACCGCCGCCAGGAAGGCCCCCGCAGGCAAAGGCGCCGCGACATCGGCCGCGCCGCCTGCCGTCACGTTCGTCTCCGTCGCCCCGCGCCGCCGCGCCACCCGTATCGCCGCCGCCCTGCATCGCGCCGCGCCCGCGCTCGGGCTGTTCGCCGCCGCCCGGCTCACCGGGCTGCTGGCGCTGTGCCTGTGGGCCGAGCACATCGGCCGCTCCCCGCGCCAACTCCTCACCCACACCTGGGACTCCACCTGGTACACGCGGATCGCGTCCCAGGGCTACGGCCACACGCTGTACTTCAGCGACGGCGCCGTCCACAGCGACCTGGCGTTCTTCCCCCTCTACCCCGGGCTCGTACGCGCGGCCACCACCGTGTTCCCCATCGGCGGCGGCACCGCCGCCCTGCTGATCTCCTGGGCCGCCGCCGCTGCCGCCGCCTTCGGCATCTACCTCCTCGGCGAACGCCTCCACGGCCGCACCACCGCCACACTCCTCGTGCTCCTGTGGGGGCTGCTGCCCCACGCGGTCGTGTTCTCCATCGCGTACACCGAACCGCTGCTCACCGCGCTCGCCGCCGTCGCCCTGTACGCGGTGCTCACCGGCCGCTGGCTGTGGGCGGGTTCGCTGGCCGCGCTCGCGGGACTGGCCCGGCCCAACGGGGTCGCGATCGCCGCGGCGGTGTGCGTCGCGGTCGCGTACGAGCTGTGGAAGCGCCGCGCGCACGCCCCCTGGCGGCTCTGGGCGGCGGCCGTCGTCGCACCGCTCGGCTGGGGCGGCTATCTGCTCTGGGTCGGCGTACGCGTCGGTGATCCGCTCGCCGGCTACTTCGCCGTGCAGAGCGGCTGGCGGTCCCGCTTCGACTTCGGCGCCGACGCCCTGAGCCACGTACGGGACATCGTCCTGCGCCCCGCCGAACTCGCCTCCACCGGCACCGTGTTGATCGTCGGCGCGGCCGTGCTGCTGTTCGTGCTGCTCGCCTTGGACCGGGAGAACCGCCCCCCGCCGCCCCTGCTCGTGTACGCGGGCGTCCTGCTGCTGATCACGGTCGGCGGCGGTGGCTTCTTCGAGTCCAAGCCGCGTTTCCTGCTGCCCGCGTTCCCGCTGCTGCTCCCGCTCGCGTGCGCGCTGACGAAAGCCCGGCCGAGGGCGGCGATCGTACTGATCGCGGCCCTCGCCGGGCTGTCGTGCGCCTACGGGACGTACCTGCTGACGCTGGCGCCGATGCCGCTGTAGACCGGGCGCCGCAAGAGTCGGCTCAGGCCTCGTCGGCGGGCTTCTCCTCGGCCGGCGTCAGCCCGAAGGTCTCCACGATCCACTTGTCGAACTCGATCGACGCCCGCACCCAGCTGACGGTCGACGACACGAAGTGCTCCAGGCTGACCCCGGTACCGATCAGCATCTGGGCCTCGCCGATGAGCCGGACGGTCGTGGGGCCGTCCTCCTCCTCGTGCACGTGGCTGTAGACCTTGGGCCACAGCGTGCGGCGGTTCCAGTCGTCGATCGCGTCGAGGATCTTCGGCTTGTCCTCAAGGGCGTGCGGCCGGTCGTAGAAGGTCCGCACCGAGAAGACCTGCTGGTCGCCCTCGCCGCGGAACATGAAGTACGTACGGAATTCCTCCCACGGCGCCGCGAGGTCACCCTCGTCGTCGACGACGTACTTCAGCTCCATCTGGTCGAGGAGCTGCTTGACCAGATCCTGGTCGGGGACGACAGGGCCCGCCGTTCCCGCAGCCTGCGGTTGGGGCTGGGCCCCGAAATTCGGAATCGAGGACGGGTCGATGGTCATCGCTGGATTCTCCTGAGGATGGCATGCCGTTGTCTGACAACGACCCTAGCCGCGATCCCCCGCCGGAAACCCTGCACCCCGTCCCCAATCGGGCACGGGCCCGCCACCGCGCCGGTGGCGGGCCTCCGATCCCCGGGGGTGCTACGGCGTCTTCTCCAAAGAAGGCGCCGCCTGCTCCCGCCCGCCCGTCGCCCGTCCCACGATCAGCTCGTCCCCCGCCCGGTCCACCCGCACCGTGTCACCGTCCACGACCTCACCCGCGAGGATCTCCTTCGCCAGCCGGTCGCCGATCGCCGTCTGGATCAGCCGGCGCAGCGGCCGCGCGCCGTACGCCGGGTCGTTGCCTTTGTCGGCGAGCCAGGCCAGCGCGTCCGGCGTGATGTCCAGGCTGAGACGGCGGTCCGCCAGGCGCTTGGCGAGAAGGGCGATCTGCAGATCGGCGATCTTGGCCAGCTCCTCCTTGGAGAGGGCCGAGAAGACCACGAGATCGTCCAGCCGGTTCAGGAACTCCGGCTTGAACGAGGCCCGTACGGCCTCCAGGACCCGCTGCTTCTTCGTCTCCGCCGAAGGAAGCGGGTCGACCAGGTACTGACTGCCGAGGTTCGACGTGAGGATCAGGATGGTGTTGCGGAAGTCCACCGTCCGCCCCTGGCCGTCGGTGAGACGCCCGTCGTCGAGGACCTGGAGCAGGATGTCGAAGACCTCCGGGTGCGCCTTCTCGACCTCGTCCAGCAGGACCACGCTGTACGGCCTGCGGCGGACGGCCTCGGTGAGCTGGCCGCCCTCCTCGTAACCGACGTAGCCGGGCGGCGCCCCGACGAGGCGCGCGACGGAGTGCTTCTCGCCGTACTCGCTCATGTCGATGCGGACCATGGCGCGCTCGTCGTCGAAGAGGAAGTCGGCCAGCGCCTTGGCCAGTTCGGTCTTGCCGACGCCGGTCGGTCCGAGGAAGAGGAACGAGCCGGTGGGCCGGTCCGGGTCCGCGATGCCCGCGCGGGTGCGCCGTACGGCGTCCGAGACCGCCCCCACCGCCTCCGTCTGACCGATCAGCCGGCGGCCCAGCTCGGCTTCCATACGGAGGAGCTTGCTGGTCTCGCCCTCCAGCAGCCGCCCGGCGGGGATTCCGGTCCACGACCCGACGACGTCGGCGATGTCGTCCTCGCCCACCTCGTCCTTGACCATGGTGTCCTTGGCGGCTTCCTGCTCCGCCTCGTCCGCCTCCGCCAACTCCTGCTCCACGGCGGGGATCTCGCCGTACAGCAGCTTGGACGCGGTGTCGAGGTCCTGGTCGCGCCGCGCGCGCTCCGCCTGGCCGCGCAGCTCGTCCAGCTTCTCCTTCAGTTCACCGACGCGGTTGAGGCCCTGCTTCTCCTTCTGCCAGCGCGCGTCGAGCCCGCGCAGTTCCTCCTCGCGGTCGGCGAGGTCGCGGCGCAGCTTCTCCAGACGCTGCTTGGACGCGAGGTCCGACTCGTTCTTCAGCGCCAGCTCCTCCATACGGAGGCGGTCGACCGTCCTCTGCAGCTCGTCGATCTCGACGGGCGAGGAGTCGATCTCCATACGGAGGCGGGAGGCGGCCTCGTCGACGAGGTCGATGGCCTTGTCGGGCAGGAAGCGCGAGGTGATGTAGCGGTCGGAGAGCGCGGCGGCGGCCACCAGCGCCGCGTCCGCGATCTGCACCTTGTGGTGCGCCTCGTACCGGCCCTTGAGGCCGCGCAGGATCGCGATGGTGTCCTCGACGTTCGGCTCGGCGACCAGCACCTGCTGGAAGCGCCGTTCCAGCGCCGCGTCCTTCTCGATGCGCTCGCGGTACTCGTCCAGGGTCGTCGCGCCGACCATGCGCAGCTCGCCGCGGGCAAGCATGGGCTTGAGCATGTTGCCCGCGTCCATGGCGGAGTCGCCGCCGGCGCCCGCGCCCACGACGGTGTGCAGCTCGTCGATGAAGGTGATGATCTGCCCGTCGCTCTCCTTGATCTCGGACAGGACGGTCTTCAGCCGCTCCTCGAACTCGCCGCGGTACTTGGCGCCGGCGACCATCGCGCCCAGGTCGAGGGAGACCAGCTTCTTGTTCTTCAGGGACTCCGGCACGTCGCCCTTGACGATGCGCTGCGCGAGTCCTTCCACGACGGCCGTCTTGCCGACGCCGGGCTCGCCGATCAGTACGGGGTTGTTCTTCGTACGGCGCGACAGCACCTGCACCACACGGCGGATCTCCTGGTCCCGGCCGATGACCGGGTCCAGCTTGCCCTCGCGCGCGGCGGCCGTGAAGTCGGTGCCGAACTTCTCCAGGGCCTTGTACTGGCCCTCCGGGTCGGGTGTGGTCACCCGGCGTCCTCCCCTTGCCTTCTCGAACGCGGCCAGCAGCTTCTTCGCACCGGCCCCCTGCCGGTCCAGCACCTCTCCGGCCCTGCCGCCCTCGGCCGCGATCCCGATGAGCAGATGCTCGGTCGAGAGGTAGTCGTCGCCCAGCTTCTTCGCCCGCTTGGCACCGTCGGAGATGACGGCGAGCAGCGCGCGGTCGGGCCCCGGCGGCGCGACGGTGGTGCCTCTGACGCTGGGCAGCGCGGCCAGCAGGCGCTCCGCCCCGGACCGTACCTCAGCCTGGTCGGCGTCCACCGCGACGAGCAGGTCGGTGATGTTCTCGTTGTCCTCGCCCTGGAGCAGTGCGAGGAGCAGGTGCGCGGGGGTCAGGTCGGCATGGCCCGCCGACACCGCGCGGTCGGTGGCGGCGTTGAGCGCGGCCTTGCTCTTGTTCGTCAGCTCGGCGTCCACGTGCGGTCTCTCCTCCTTGGCGCGGGGTCCGTCCCGTAAGAACCTGACCCACCCGACGTACGCAAAGTTGAGTCTATTCCACTCAAGCAGGACTCACGCCCGAAGGAGGCGCACCGGACGGACCGACCAACTCCCGCCGCGCCGCACCTTCGAGGCCATTACGCGCCTATTCTTCCGGCATGGCCCAAGACGTACGCGATCCCGACGCCGACTATCTCGCCTTCTGGCGGGAGCGCCACCTGTGCACCCTGACCACGCTCCGGCCGGACGGCACGCCGCATGTGGTGCCGGTGGGCGTGACGTACGAGCCGGAGGCCCGGTTGGCACGTGTCATCACCGGCAAGCACTCCACCAAGGTCGCCAACATCCTGGCAGCGGGCCCCGACGGGGCGCGGGTCGCGGTCTGCCAGGTCCAGGGGAGGCGCTGGGCGACGCTTGAGGGCCTCGCGACGGTGCGGACGGAGGCCGATCGGGTGGCGGACGCCGTAGGCCGTTACGCGGCCCGCTACGAGCGCGCGCCGGGGCCCAATCCGGACCGGATCGTCATCGAGATCAACGTCGACCGCGCGCTGGGCAGAGGATGAGCGGCCCACCGCGCACGCCGCCACGACGCGGCACGCGCCCCGGCCGGCCACCTCACGGCACACCGCCGGGCCGACCCGCACGCGGGCAGCACAGCGGCGCCATCGCGTTTCAGGTCCACGATGGCGCCGCTGTGTGGGGGAAGTGCCGGAGCGATCTACTACGACGGGGGAATCGCTCAGGCACTGCGGGGGGTGGCGGAAATGGCTTGTGGTTCGACCAGCTGGTGGTCACGCTGGTCAAGATTGACGAAAATCATGTCGTACCGAATCGCGCAGCGGACGGGCTGCGGCGCCCCCCTGGGCTTCCTCAGACACCGATAGGCACGGACGTCCTCGTCCTCCTCGCGGACGACGACCACGGGCTCTCCGAACAGGGTGACCATCAGCGAGTCACCACGGTGTGGGATCGCCGTGACGAGATCGATGAAGTGCCATCCGGACCGGTAGGCCGAGGCCATCTCACGCCGAAAGACCCTGTCGTCCGGCGGGACAGTCATGCGCCCAAGTCCACCGGTGCGCTGCCGCTCCACGAGGGCTCGGTGGGCAGTGCGGTCACTGATACCGACCCGGCATCAGCCGAGAGGTCACCACTGACTACGAGAACACTCGCTGCCGCTGCCGCAAACGCAAGTGCGCAAAGCGTGCGAACCATCCTCTTCATGGAAGATCTCCACCCCATTCTGATCATCATCCCTCCCCCCGCGAGTAAGACGATGGCTCACTCTGAACGCTTCCACCAGCAAGCACGGGCATCATGTTCCTGTAATTCAGGACCCTGAGGGGGTGGCATATGCAGTCAGATCAGGGCAATACGGGGCATGATCATGGGCCCGGCGAACTGTGCGAAGCGGGTAAAAACCTCTACGCGGCAGCTTTGCGCCATGGGCGGCTGTCCCGGTCAGAGGCGGAAGGGGCGCCCTGCCTGCTCGACTTGGCTTTGCTGCGCCCGGACCCCGACGAGCCCCAGTGGCTCCGGCCCGTACCGCCGGCGATCGCGCTCAACCAGCTCACACACCCCATCGAGAGGGAGATCCAGGAGCGCCGACAGCTGGCCATCTCGCTCGCCGACACGTTCGAACCGTTCATGACCCTCTCGGCCATGGACCACTCGACGACGCACGCCATCACCGTGCTCGAGGGCCTGAGTCTCATCAACTCCACGTTGGACCGTGTCACCGCCGAATGCAACGAGGAACTGCTGACCGTTCAGCCAGGCAGCGGGCGTACGCCGGACGTCCTGGAGGAGGCGCTCCGCAGAGTGCGCCCCCTGACCAGCAGGGGGGTGAAGATGCGCACCCTGTACCAGCACACGGCCCGCCACCACCCGTCCACGCTGGCCTACGTGGAGCGCGTGGGTCCCTACGGGGTGGAGGTACGGACCCTTGAGGAGATCATCGAGCGCCTGATCATCGTCGACCGCAAAGTGGCCTTCGTACCGGCCCGCAGCGACCGTCTGATCGCGCTGGAACTGCGCCACGAGGGTCTTGTCCAGTACCTCGTCGGCGTCTTCGAGCAGTTCTGGCTCCACGGCACCCCTTGGGACGAGCAGTTGTCGTACGCGCCCGAGATCGACGGCATCACCAGCACCCAGCGCTCCATCGCCAAGCTCCTTGTCGACGGCCACGTGGACGAGGCGATCGCGCGCCGCCTCGGCATGAACGTCCGCACCTGCCGCGCTCACATCGCCAAGCTCAACACCACGCTCGGCAGCGGCAGCCGCGCCCAACTCGGCTATCTCATCGCCCAGTCGGGGATCCTCGACCAGGACCACTGACACGTACCCATGCCGTTCGCGCGCCGTCACGCCATCTGGCCGGGGAAGGGAGACCGTGGCCGCAACAGGGGAGAGCGGCCACGGCCGGGATGTGATCAGGAAGCTGGCTACTCCCAACCACCAACGACGATCCCCGACTAGCTAGAATCCCACCACCGCCATCTTCCTGCATTGCAGAAAAAGGGGGGTACTCAAGTGGCAGGAACCAGCACAAAGTTAACGCATCCACACGACGATCGGGAACTGTGCGACGAGGCGGTCCGCCTCTACACGGAGGCGCTCCGCAAGGGCCGGATACCGCGCGCCGACCTGTCGTCGGCACCCTGCCTCGTCGATCTGGCTCTGCTTCACTCCGACCCCCAGGACACGGCGTGGATGTGCCCGCTGCCGCCGTCGGCGGCCCTGACGCATCTCCTCCAGCCCATCACGCGCGAGATAAACGAGCGCGTGGAGCGTACAGCTTCGCTGGTCCACTCACTCGCCCCGCTGACGTCCCTCGTCGCCGAGGATCCCAACCTCGCCATCAACGTCATCGAGGGCAAGCCGCTGATCGACGCCGCCGTCGGTGACGCGGTCGCCGTCGCGACGAAAGAGGTGTGGACGGTCCAGCCGGGCAGCAGCCGCTCACGCGTAGCCATGATGCGTGGCAGGGACCGGTCCCTGGGGGCGATCGAACGGGGCGCCCAGGTCCGGCACCTCTACCAGCACTCGTCGCGGTACCGGCCGCACGTCAAGGAGTACTTGGAGCACGTCCCCACCGGAAGGCTTGAGGTACGCACCGTCGAGCAGACCATCGAACGCCTGATCGTCGTGGACCGCTCGGTCGCGTTCATCCCCGGCAACGCCGAACGGACGACCGCCCTGGAGATCCGGCACCCGGCTGTCGTCGCCTACCTCGTCCAGACGTACGAGGTGCTGTGGTCAATGGCCACGCCCATGACGGAACTTCTCGAAGTCGCCCCCCGCGACGCAGTGGTGACCCCGGTCCAGCAGAGCATCGCCAAGCTCCTGGTCGAGGGAATCGGCGACGAGGTGGTGGCCCGCAGAATGGGCATCAGCGTCCGCACCTGCCGCTCCCACATAGCCAAACTGATGCAGGCCCTCAACGCCTCAAGCCGCACCCACCTGGGCGCCCTGCTCGTCCAGTCCGGCCTCGTCGAACCGGAGACGGGCAGCCCCTCGGAAATTCACTGAGCACTCGTTCCCCTGCGGTGCAGAATAGGAACGGGGTGTACCCAAGTGCCAGGAATCAGATCGAAGTTGACGCATCCACATGGTGACCGGGAACTGTGCGACGACGCCGTACGGCTCTACACGGAGGCGCTTCACAACGGCGGGATCAACCGCGACGAGTTGACGGCCGCCCCCTGCCTGATGGACATGGCTCTGCTGCACCCGGACCCCATGGACGCCTCCGTGCTGCGGCCCGTGCCTCCGTCGGCCGCCCTGGCCCATCTGCTGCTGCCCATCACACGCGAGATCCACGAACGCGTACGGCTCACGACGGTCCTCGCGGACTCCCTGGCACCGCTGACGGCCGTGCCGAGCGGGGACCCCAACCTCTCCATCACCGTCCTCGAAGGAAAGCCGCTCATCACCTCCGTCCTGAGCGGGGCATCGGCCGCCGCCACGTCGGAAATCCTGACGGCCCAGCCCGGCGGCAACCGGACGAAGGAAGGCATGGAGCAGGGACTCAGCAACTCCATGGCGGCCATCGGACGCGGCGCCCGGCTGCGCCACATCTACCAGCACCCGGCCCGCTACAACCCGCACGTCAAGGACTACGTCACGCGTGTGCCGGCCGACCGGCTGGAGATACGCACCGTCGAGCAGACCGTCGAACGACTGATCATCATCGACCGCGAAATGGCACTCATCCCCGCCGACGCGGACCGGACGACCGCCCTGGAGATCCGGCATCCGGCCCTGGTGACCTATCTCGTCCAGGTCTACGACGTGCTGTGGACACACGGCACCCCGCTCACAGAACACCTACCCGCGACATCCGCCCGCACCCCGGTCACCCCGGTCCAGCGCAGCATCGCCCGCCTCCTGGCCGAGGGCACCAGCGACGAGATGGTCGCCCGCAAGATGGGCATCAGCGTCCGCACCTGCCGCTCCCACATAGCCAAACTGATGCAGGCCCTCAACGCCTCCAGCCGCACCCACCTCGGCGCCCTCATCATCCAGTCCGGCCTGGTCGAACCCGAGACGGGCACCCCCTACGAACTCCGCTGAACACCGCGCCGTCGCAAACGTACGGGGGAGGTGCCGTCCCTGATCAGGACGGCACCTCCCCAACTCATCGAACCGGTCCCCCGGGCGACGACCCGCCGACGCTCAACCGCGGATCAGTGACGCACCGGCGATCTCCCACCTGACAGGGCCCTTCCCGTCGTCCTCAAGGTCGTACACCACCGTGGTGCCCGAGGCCCAGGACTGCGCCGAGTTGTACGGGGCGGCCGGCGCCGCGCACTCGATGGCGACGGAGTTCGACCAGGCCGCGTTCAACTGCTCGGTGAAGTCGCACGTCTTGGTGCTGACAGTGCGAGGTGCCTCCCCCGGGGCAAGGCGGGATTCCAGGCGGTTGGTGACCTCGAAAGAAGTGAACCGCCTGCCGCGGTCCTGCACGACGTCGTCGAGTATCTGCCACACCAGGGCACTGCTGGCCTGAACGGTGGCACCCTGAAGTTCCAGGCACTGCTCGACAGCGATCAGCGTGTCCGGCTTCAGACCCGGCAAATCAATCGCGCGGGTACTGGTAACGGCATCCACGCACTCGCCCTCCGAGGCGGCGGCGGGCCCTGCGAACGAAATTCCGCCGACCAGGACGATGCCCACCAGGGACACCGCCGTGAAATTGTTCCTCGTCATTTCCCCTCCAGATTCTCATGTGCTTCATGCCCGGCGTGCGTGACTGGTTCTCTACGCCGGCCCCATTTGTCGACTGCGTGACCCCCAAAACAATCACAGCCGATTTCTGGTGACTCGCAGCCATGACCAACCATCGCCCAGTAGTAGCTTCCGCAACACCGTCATCTTGCTGCACTGCACAAAGCGGTGGGTGCAAAACGGATCACAGTGGACCGGATCCGTTCAGCGGGACTCGTTCTTCTTGTCGGGGAAAGCCACCCTGAGAACAACGAAGAACAGCGACATAAACGTGCCGGGCCCCGCACAGAACAGCAGCAACGCGCCCAGCTGGGTAAATATCGCGGCGTACAGACAGGCCACAGCGCCGACCGCGACGTGACCGACAAGCAGGGGTGTCGCAAAGCGTGTCTGCTTCATCGCGAGGAACGGCAGAACAATCCACGCCATCGCCAGGGCCAGGTATATGAGGGGCACGAAGGCCATTGCGGATTTCTCCCTTGTCTCACGGCCCGGCCGGAGCAGGCAGGGCCCGCCAGTCGAACTGGCGGGCCCCGGAACGAAGTCGAGCCTAGCTGCTGTGCTCGTCGGACGGAGTGGTGCTCGGCCATGAACAGAACTTGCCACCGGGGTTGGCGCCAGGGCCGTCCAGACCCACGTCAATACCCCATGGATTGCCGCTTCGTCCTGTCAACGGCCCACATGCGCCGTAGGGCATTCCGTGCCCGGTCAGGTCGAGCGCAGCGCTGAACGCCTTGAAGTCTCCCCTCAGGATCGGGCTCGCGCTGTTCGTATAGGCGCCGGTCTGATCGATCGCCCGGTCGTCCAGATACAGGTACTGGTTCGGCATATGGCTGGCTCTGAGGATCGGATCTCCGTCGTAGGGACGGACCTTCCCGTCCGTGCAGAGTTGGAAGCTCAGCTCCTGCCAGATCGGCGGTGCCTGATTGTGCAGGGATCCGGTGAGGCCCGGCTTGAAGAAGGCGTTGTATATCTCGCCCGCCACCGCCGCGACCGAATCGCTCACTACGGGAGAATCCTCCGCCTCACCCTTCCAACGAGCCACGGAAGAAGTCGCGCCGGAGTCGCCGAGCATGGGCCGGTAGCCGATGGATCCACCCGACGTGTTCAGCGCGCGAACACAGGTTCCACCCTCGACGATGGTCGGCTTGAGACCCATCGCGGCGTACGCGCGACCCGGCAGTACTCCTGTGGAGTTGGTGTCGGTGGTCGTCTCAAGTCCATTGTGCTCGTTCATGTCCCTGGCGGAGTAGTTCAGGTTGGGTGGGGCGATACCGTAATCGTCCTTCAGAGCCGCGAACGTGTCCCGGACGAACCGAGGCAGGTGAGTATCCGCGGTGCGGTCGTCGTATTCGACGAATTCACTCCCCTCGATTATCTTGCCGCTCTCATCCTTCACGAACGAGACCGTGGCCTTGTTGCGGATCTTGTAGCTGCTGTCATCCGTGTCGAAGAAGTACGGCTTCGCATCGCTGGTGGGCCGATAGGTGTACGGATTGGCGAAGTGCAGCCAACTCGTCATGCCGGCACCGTCGGGTTGGTTCGTGGGATCGGTTCCCGCTTCCTTGACGGCTTGGTTCCAGCGCGACATCGCCGCCTTGGTCTCGGGCATGATGCAGTTCGGAGCCGGCAGGTCGATGCAGGTGGGGACGGAGGTGACGGCGCCGGAAGTGGACACACCCCAGTCGTAGATGGTCTGCCGATTCTTGAACGGGGTGTCGAGCGGGAGCGAGGACTCGAAATCGGTGTCCAGGTTCTGGTGTTCGTCGAAGAAGCCGACGGCCTGCACGGTCTTCTCGGTGTACGTTCCCTTGATCGGCACCACGGCGATCGCGTCGTAGGCGACGTCCAGGTCACCTGTTCCGTCGGGCGTGAGGTTGTTGAGCGTCACCTTCGGTTTTCCGTTGAACATGAAGGCGCCGATGGTTCGCCATCTGTTGCCGTCCCCGGGTTGGGAGACGACTCGCGTCCTGCTTCCGGTCCCCGTGTCCACCACGTACTTCGCTTTTTTCGTCTGCGCACCGTGATCCGGCAGATGCACCATGACCTTCGCGGGTCCGGTGATGGTCTTGTCGAACGACCAGGTGCCGGTGATCCGCAGCCGGTTGCCCTTGCTGTCGTTCTTACGGGTGTGGGTGAAGTAGAAGTGGCTGCCGAATCCCGCGCCGAGTTGATGCAGGTCGACCTTCGACGGATACACCGATTCGCTGCCGTTGTTGGAGAATCCGAAGGAGAACTTTCCGTCGTTGCTCCAGGAGTTGGTACATCCGGGACGTATGACGGGGGTACCCGTCGGGACGTCGTCGACGATCAGCGCGCCCGCGGGAAGCCCGGCTGTCGTGCAGACAGGCGGATAGGCCGTGCCGTCCGGTTCTTCCGGGTAGGTCTCGTTGAACCGGATGAATTCGAATCCGCAGGTGGTCGAGCAGTCGTCCTTCCAGGTGACGGGCTTGTTCCACCAGCACTTGAGATCATCGCGACCACAAGGCCCGCTGAGCGCCGTGTCGTTGGAGGCACCGTCGGAGATCCGGCTCGGCGTGCACTGGTTGGCGGTGGTGCAGAACGCACTCTCGGGCGCCTTGACGCGGGCGCGGTTGTAGAGAGCACTTCCCTTGACGGAAACACCTTCGTTGGTTCCGTTCCAGGTGGACTGACGGAAGGCGGGGACCATATTCCCGGGGGATTCCAGGAAGGACGGAGGATGCGCCGCGAAACCGAGAACCTTCTCCTGGTAGGGCCAGTTCTGCGGGCGGGCCGCCGCGCTGGCGTCGTCTCCACCGGACGCGTTCTCCATGAAGGGGAGCCTGCCGGCGTCCCATTCGGGGTTGGCGGGGTTGTTGACCCAGCCGAGTCCCCAGGGAGACCCGTCACTGGTCTTCTCGTAGAATCCGGAGTTGTAGGCCCACAGCGCGTAGTACCAGTTCTCCGGCCGCAGCGCGCTTCCGTGATTGACGGTCATTCCGGCCTTGCGGGTGACGTTCCACTTGTCGACCAGGATCTGCAGACCGGCGGCGATGTTGGCCGTGTAGTCCAGGGCGACAGCCCGCTGCTTCTGGTAGGGCCACGCGGCACCGCCGTCGCCGTCCTCACGGCCTGCCATGCGCATGTGGTCGGTGACCTGGGAGACCCCGTACCCGCAGTCGGCGTCGGCGAAGTTGACATCCCAGTCGTTGCCGGATTCGCCGTCGTAGAGGTCAATACCGTAGTAGTTGCCGATCAGTGGGTTCGCGGTGACACCGGGAACGGCCGACCGGGCGGCCTGCCACATATTCGATTCCTGCGCGGTGATCCCCAGCATGACCTGGGCGATGACACGGTCACCGCCTTCGACAGCGGGATTGAGGAACAGAGTCTGCGGGGAGTAGGCGGGCATCCCGAGGTTCTTCCAGTTCGCCGGCCGGGAGATCCAGGTGTTGAGATACCCCTTGACCGCCTGGTCCACGGCCCATTCCACCTGCCGTGGTTTGGGCTGCATCGCTTGATTCCGGGGGTCGTTGCGCGGCACGGAGCAGGTCCGCTCGTCCTCGATCGGTTCGGTGGGAGACGAGTCCGCCACCGTTTTCGCACCGGTGGCCCTGCCCCGCTTCGGAGAGGCAGCGCCCGTTACTCCGGGAGAGAGGACGGAGCCCTGCTCGGCGAATTGCGAACGCCGACGTTCGGGATTCACCGCAAAGACGGTCCGGCGGTCCGTGTCGAGAACAGACACGGTCGTCTTGATGGTACGGGCCTTGCCGGCTTCTCCCGGCAATACCATCGTGCCTTTCCCGTCCCCCCACTGCGGAGCCGTGACGGTGGCGGAGCCCGTCGTGGACACCGTCGCCGTCTTCGGTGTGTCGGCCAGGCGCCGCACCACCGGGGGCAGCGGATCGGTCAGGGCCTTCGTGGCGCCGGTGACGTAGACGTTCTTGCCGTTGCGGGTCAGTCCGGTCTCGGTGGCCGGGCCCTGGGCGAGCACATCCGGTCGGGTCCTGTCCGGACTCCGGCGGGTCACATCGGCGGCGGTGAGTCTCTTGACCTTCGAGACGGCGCCCCGCTTGTCCAGGAAAACGAGCCCACCGTCCTCGTCCGGGGAAAGTCGGTAGGGCACCGCGTCCGTCAACGCGAGAGCGGTGGTGGCGCCCGAACCGCTGACCTGGACGACCGCGCCGGCGGCGGCCGCCACCACCATGCCCTTGTCACCGAGCGGGACGGCGGAGGTGATCTGCCCCTTGGTCTCGACAGGCGGTTGAACCTTGCCCGTGACGGTGTCGAGGCGTATGAGGCGCGTTCCGGGCAGCTCGTCGTCGCCGGACTGGGTCAGCACGGCGTCCTCGCCTGTGCCGCAGCCAGGGTTGTAGTACGAGAGCGAGGCTTTGGTCTTGAGTTTCCGCACCTGGCCGGTGTTCAGATCGACCACGGCGGTGAACGCGCCCCGGGCTTTCAGACTGGCCTTGTTGGTGAACGTACGAGGGGCGTATACGACGACCGCCCGCCGGCCGGAGGCGGTGACACACACATTGCCGATCCACGCGTCGGCGTCGAACCCCGGCTCGGACAGTGTCGCTGCCGTCTTCCAGGCGTAACCGTCGGCCTCACGGGCCGTCAGCAGATGGAACCCACTGGCATCGCCGGAGGTCGTCCACGCCACATCGCGGGAATCCTTCCAGCCCTTGCCGAGCACGGAGTCCCGTTGGGAGAGCGGAAGGACATCCGGGGGTGCCGGCTCGGCCGGCTTCTCGCCGGTGCTGCCCGGTGGCGCCGGCGCGGCCCAGGACATGGCCGGTACCGTCCCGGCGAGCATGATGCTCGCTGTGGTGGCGATCAGGATGTTCTTGGTTCTTCGACGTAGCTTCATTCTCATCCGCCTCTCCGTCCTCGCCCGCCGCGGCGGGCTCCGGTGGTGCGCTTCGGGCAGGCGGAGGCATGCCGGAGAAGCCGTCGTCGGTATTCGTGACCGACCTACCGACGACGGCCCGCGGCCGGACCCCTCGCACCTGTGATCAACTGCGCACGCGGCACGGCGCCTTGAGCTGCCGTGACATCGCGTCCTACCTCGGGAGGGCCCAGCCCTCCGGCGGCAGGTCCGTCGCTGGAGAAGTCACCGAAGAGCGCTTCTGTTGACCGCCGCGGCCTTCTCCAGGGTCTTGCCCAACTGCGACTCGGCGCCCTTGAGGGCCTGTTGGTTCTCCTCGACGAGTCGCTTCTGAATGGTCGTCTCCTCGGCGAACCAGACCTTGACGAGCCCGGTCTCCTGCTTGCAGTCGACCTCGGCCGTCGCCACCTCGATCTCCTGCTGGTCGGCCGTCTCGCTCTCCGCACCGGCCACTTCGGCCGTCTCCCAGACCGTGTTCACCTGGTACCCGCGGTCCTTCATGCAGGACGCCCACCGCACCATGGCGGCCTCGACCGCGGGAGTCCGCTGGGAGAGCTCCAAGCTCTCGGTGTTGAGACGTTCGACGAGCGCCACGTCGGGTACGGCGACCTTCCGGCCGACCTCGCCCGTGCAGCCGCCCTCCGGCAGCTCCTCGCCCTTGAACGAGGCGAGTCGTTCACTCCCGTTCTGCCCGGTGAGAACGGTGGCGGCCTCGGCCGTGTCCTGCTCCGGCGGGGGCGTGCTCTCCGGCCCCGCGGAGGGCAGGTGATAGCCGTACGTCCGCGCCTGCGCCGGATCTGTCAGCCCGTAACGGCGCGGCATGTTGGACGCGTTGTCGGCCGGCGGCGGCGAGGTGCCCAGGTCCTCCGTACGCCAGTCCTCGAACCCGAAGCGGTTCATGCAGGCGGTCTCCGCGCTGTCCCGGGCCTGCTGGACGGCTATCTCCTGGGCGTACGAGATCATGTACGACTCCAGCGGCAGGACCAGGCCCTTGGCGAGTCCGCTGGTCGGGACCTTCTCCGGCCAGTTGTCCTTGAAGATCGTCGGTCCCTGAGCTGCGGACTCGGCCGCCGGGCCGTTGTCCACCACCGTCTGAGGGTTCTCCTGCTGTCCTTGACCGCAGCCCGCGGAGACCATCGCCAGCGAGACTGCCACGAGTGGAACGAGAAGTCGTCGTCGCACCGTCATCACAACCTCTTACTGCTGGCGTTGTTGTTCTTGAGAGCGGGGATCAGATTGGCCATGGCCCCGGCCTGGAAGGTCTGGTAAGTGCCCGCGTAACCGGTGTTGTAGTAGATCCGGTGCGCACGCGAGTCACCGTTGGCCGCTCCAGCGGCGTTGTTCTTCACGCCGTCGCCCGAGCCGGGGTCGGCCGCACGGCACCGGCTCCCGTTCGGAAGCCCGGTGTCGAACCCGCTTCCGTGGTTGAACTGGTAGCGCACCTGCTGCATACCTGACGACGTCAGTTGGTCGAAGCCCAGATGCGAGTGCTCGCTCCCGTTGGTGATGAAGCACGGGCTGGAGAAGATCCCGATGTTCCGCATGCTGTTGTAGAACACCGCGAAACATCTGGTCGACGAGCTGCACTCGTCATCCGTATAGGTGACGTAGGCGTTGGCCGGGCTGATGGGAACCAACAGCGCGGCACACGCCGTTGAGAGGATCAGTGAGATTCGGCCGATGGGTCTCTTCCTCAACACGGATGCCCTTTCGCTCTGCGAAGACGATGGCCACGATTGGCAGTTCGTGACTCGCAGCCATGGCCAACCATCACTCAGTAGCCGCCGCCGCAACACCGTCATCTTGCTGCACTGCACAAAGCGGTGGGTTCAGAGCGGGGCAAACAGACCGACAGGACAGACAGACAAGGAAGACGAACAAGAGGAGGGCCTGTCGCCTCCCGGATCTCTCCGGGAG
>NZ_JBHUZM010000154.1:0-16922 GCF_042667665.1 Streptomyces sp. NPDC057307
GGACGGGGGGTGTGTCCCCGTCGGCCCGCCGCGTACAGCCGAGTTGACGCCGGTGACCGCGCGCCGGCGAGGCGTCGGACGTCAGGCGTCGACCTTCTCCATGACCTCGTCCGAGACGTCGAAGTTGGCGAAGACGTTCTGCACGTCGTCGCTGTCCTCCAGCGCGTCGATGAGCTTGAAGATCTTCCGTGCGCCGTCCTCGTCCAGCTCGACCTGCATGGTCGGCACGAAGTTGGTGTCGGCGGAGTCGTAGTCGATGCCGGCCCCCTGGAGCGCCGTGCGGACCTCGACCAGGTCGGTGGCCTCGCTGAGCACCTCGTAGGACTCACCCAGGTCGTTGACCTCCTCGGCGCCCGCGTCGAGGACGGCGCCCAGGACGTCGTCCTCGCCCAGCCCGGCCTTGGGGACGATCACCACGCCCTTGCGGTGGAACAGGTAGGACACGGAGCCGGGGTCGGCCATCGAGCCGCCGTTGCGGGTCATCGCGACGCGGACGTCGGAGGCCGCGCGGTTGCGGTTGTCGGTCAGGCACTCGATGAGAACGGCGACACCGTTGGGCCCGTAACCCTCGTACATGATCGTCTCGTAGTCGGCGCCACCGGCCTCCAGGCCGGCGCCGCGCTTGACGGCCGAGTCGATGTTCTTGTTCGGCACCGAACTCTTCTTCGCCTTCTGGATGGCGTCGAAAAGGGTCGGATTACCGTCGACGTCGGCGCCTCCGGTGCGGGCCGCGACCTCGATGTTCTTGATCAGCTTCGCGAAGAGCTTGCCGCGCTTGGCATCGATCACGGCCTTCTTGTGCTTCGTCGTAGCCCATTTAGAGTGGCCGGACATCTGCCTGTCTCCTTCGCGTAACCAATCCTGCTCCGTTCGGCAGAGATCCTACCGGGATCCCCTCACCCCGCGGAGCGCACCATCTCCGTGAAGAAGCCGTGCAGGCGGTGGTCGCCGGTGAGTTCCGGGTGGAACGCCGTCGCGAGGGCGTTGCCCTGCCGTACGGCGACGACATGCCCGCCGTGCTCGGCGAGCACCTCCACCTCGGCGCCCACGGACTCGACCCACGGTGCCCGGATGAAGACCCCGTCCACGGGTCCCACGCCCACGACGTCGACGGCGGCCTCGAAGGACTCGTTCTGCCGTCCGAAGGCGTTCCTGCGGACGATCATGTCGATGCCGCCGACGGTCTCCTGTCCGGAGCGCGGGTCGAGGATCTTCTCGGCGAGCAGGATCAGGCCGGCGCAGGTGCCGTAGACCGGCATCCCGGCGCGTACGCGTGTCCGCAGCGGCTCCAGCATCCCGAAGAGGACGGCCAGTTTGGACATGGTGGTCGACTCGCCGCCGGGGATCACCAGGCCGTCCACGGCGGCCAGTTCGTCCGGCCGCCGTACGGTCGTGGGCACGGCGCCGGCCGCCGCGAGGGCGGCCAGGTGCTCCCGTACGTCGCCCTGGAGGGCCAGGACGCCGATCAGCGGGCCGGCCGCGGCGCCCTGGTCACCAGCCACGGTTGGCGTAGTGCTCGGACGCGGGCAGGGTGTCGATGTTGATGCCGACCATGGCCTCGCCGAGGTTGCGCGAGGCGTCCGCGACGATCTTGGGGTCGTCGAAGAACGTGGTGGCCTTGACGATGGCCGCGGCGCGCTTGGCCGGGTCGCCGGACTTGAAGATGCCGGAGCCCACGAAGACGCCCTCGGCGCCGAGCTGGCGCATCAGCGCGGCGTCCGCCGGGGTGGCCACGCCGCCCGCGGAGAACAGCACGACGGGCAGCTTGCCCAGCGCGGCGACCTCCTTGACGATCTCGTACGGGGCGCGCAGCTCCTTCGCGGCGGCGTACAGCTCGTTGTTGTCGTAGCCGCGCAGCCGGGCGATCTCGTTCTTGATCTGGCGCAGGTGACGGACGGCCTCGACGACGTTGCCGGTGCCGGCCTCGCCCTTGGAGCGGATCATGGCCGCGCCCTCGGCGATACGGCGCAGGGCCTCGCCCAGGTTGGTCGCGCCGCAGACGAACGGCGTGGTGAAGGCCCACTTGTCGGCGTGGTTGACCTCGTCGGCCGGGGTCAGCACCTCGGACTCGTCGATGTAGTCGACGCCGAGGGACTGGAGGACCTGGGCCTCCACGAAGTGGCCGATGCGGGACTTGGCCATCACCGGGATCGAGACGGCCTCGATGATGCCCTCGATCATGTCGGGGTCGGACATCCGCGCGACGCCGCCGTCCTTACGGATGTCGGCGGGCACCCGCTCCAGTGCCATCACGGCGACCGCGCCGGCGTCCTCGGCGATCTTGGCCTGGTCGGGCGTGACGACATCCATGATCACGCCGCCCTTGAGCTGCTCGGCCATGCCGCGCTTGACGCGCGCGGTGCCGGTCTCGGGGTTCTGGCTGGTGGTGGGAAGCGTGGTGGACACGGTGAGGACCTCACTGGGGAACTGGGACGGGAGCGGTTCGACGAGGCGAGCAAACCTCTCCGGACCAGTCCACAGCAAGGGCCAATGAAAGGCCGGTGGATCGTTCTCGCGGCCCCTTCATCGCGCCCCTCCTCCGTACGGAGGCGACGACCGGGCTACGTACCGGGCCGGTCGGCGAGCGCGACCGGCGGCTCGTCGTCCATCTCGAACGCGAGGGGGAACGGCGCGTGGCCGGCGAGCCGGAACCAGCGGACCGTGCGGTGCCTGCGCAGTGCGCGGGCCGCGCGTACGGAGTCGTTGTGGAAGCGCCGGGCCATGGGCACGCGGCGTACGGCGGCGGCCAGCTCGGTCGCGGCCTCCTCGCCGCCGGGGGCGGCCCGTACCGCCTCGACCTGCGCGACCTCCCCGAAGACGGCCCGCAGCGCCTCGCTCAGCTCGCTCTCGGCCACTTCGCGCAGCTCCTCCTCGGCCTGGCGGGCGGCGTGCGCGCCCTGGTAGAGCACGATCGAGGCGGCGGGATCGAGGACGCCCGCGGTGGCCAGTTCCTGGGCGACCGAGGCACGGCGCAGCAGTTGGGCGTCGAGGGAGGCCCGTGCGGCGTCGATCCGCGAGTGCAGTCGGTCGAGGCGGCCGGCGGTCCAGCTGAGGTACAGGCCGATCGCCAACAGCCCGGCGAGGATCCAGATCAGGGTTTGGGTCACGAACGGCAGGCTACTGGTGGCGGTGGCCGGTTCCCCCACCCCGCCCCGTCCCGGAAAGGGGGACGGGGCGGGAGCGGCCCCGGCCCCCCGTACCCGTGACTCGGCCTTCCAAGGAGGGCGGCGGCTCAGTCGCGGGCAGCCAGGCCGAAGCGGGCACGAAGGCCCACCCGTTCGTCCGTGGCCACCGACGCCGCGCCGTCGGTCACCGTCTCGTAGACCGCCAGGATGTCCGCCCCCACCGTCGACCAGTCGAAGCGCCGCACATGCGCGCTGCCGCGCTCCCGCAGTCCCTCGCGGCGCTCCGGGTCCCCCAGGAGCCGTACCGCCGCCTCCGCCAGCGCGTCCGCGTCCTCGTTGGCGAACAGCTCCCCGGCCATGCCCTGGTCCAGGACCTGCGCGAACGCGTCCAGGTCGCTCGCCAGCACCGCCGCGCCCGCCGACAGCGCCTCGACCAGGACGATGCCGAAGCTCTCGCCACCGGTGTTGGGCGCCACGTACAGGTCGACACTGCGCAGCAGCCGCGCCTTGTCCTCGTCGCTGACCATCCCGAGGAATTCGACGCGCTCGCGCATCTCCTCGGGAAGCGACTCCACGGCTTCCTTCTCGTCGCCGCGGCCGGCGACGAGCAGCCTGGTCTCCGGCAGGGCGTCGAGAATCTTCGGCAGGGCCTTCATCAGGACGGGCAGCCCCTTGCGGGGTTCGTCGATGCGCCCTATGAAGCCGATCGTGCCGCCCTGCCACTCGGGGTTGACCCCGGCCTCGGCGAAGAAGCCGACGTCGACGCCGTTGGGGATGACGACCGCGTCGCCGCCCAGGTGCTCGACGAGCGTGCGCCGGGCGTACTCGCTCACGGCGATCCGCGCGCTTATTTTCTCCAGCGCCGGCTGGAGGATCGGGTACGCGGCGAGCATCACGCGCGAGCGCGGGTTCGACGTGTGGAACGTCGCGACTATCGGCCCCTGCGCCGCCCAGCAGGCGAGCAGCCCGAGCGAGGGCGCCGTGGGCTCATGGATGTGGATGACGTCGAAGGTGCCGTCGTGCAGCCAGCGCCGTACCCGGGCCGCCGCCAGGAAGCCGAAGCTCAGCCGGGCGACGGAGCCGTTGTACGGGACCGGCACGGCGCCCCCTGCGGAGACCACGAACGGCGGGAGCGGCGTCTCGTCGTCGGCGGGCGCCAGCACCGAGACGTCGTGGCCCAGCCGGATCAGATGGTCCGCGAGATCCCTGATGTGGAACTGCACTCCGCCCGGGACGTCCCAGGAGTACGGGCAGACGATGCCGATCTTCACCCGGTCCCCCCGGCGGTCGCGGCACTCCCGGCGCTCTCCGTGCTCCCCGTGCTCTCCGCGGGACGTGGTTCGAGGTCGGCGAGCCAGAGCCGTTGCAGCATGTGCCAGTCCTCGGGGTGCTCCGCGATGCCGACGGCGAACATGTCCGCCACGGCCTGTGTCATCACGGACGACTTCTCGGCGCGCTTGCCAGTCTCCGGCACCTCGACGGCCGGATACACCCGTCCCCGCATGAGCTTGGGCCCGTCGAAGTGCAGCTCCACCGGGAAGAGCAGCGCCCCGGTCTGCTGCGCCAGCATCGCGGGCCCGGCCGGCATCCGCGTCTTCTCACCGAAGAACGTCACCTCGACGCCCGACGCGGACAGATCGCGGTCGGCGACCAGACACACCAGTCCGCCGGCCCGCAGCCGCCTGGCGAGCACACCGAAGGCGCTGCCCCCGGTGTGCGGCAGCACCTCCATACCGAGGCTCTCGCGGTACTCGACGAAACGGTCGAAGAGCGATTCGGGCTTGAGCCGTTCCACGACGGTGGTGAACGGAACGCCCATCCCCCGGGTGAGCCAGGCCCCGGCGAGATCCCAGTTGGCCATGTGCGGCAGGGCCAGCACGACGCCCCGCCCGCTCTCCAGGCCCTCCGTCAGCAGATGGATGTCCTTGATCTCGACGCTGACGCGCACCCGCTCGTCGCTCCAGACCGGCAGCCGGAACGACTCCATCCAGTACCGCATGTACGAGCGCATCCCGGCCTTCGACAGCTCCCGGAGGCGTTCGGGGCTCGCGTGCGGCTCCACACGGGCCAGATTCGACTCCAACCGCAGCACGTTCGTGCCGCGCCGCCTCCACACGGTGTCGGCGATGGTCCTGCCGAGTGCGGCGGCCGCCGGTTCGGGGAGCTTCTTGACGGTGCTCCAGCCGAGGCCGTACAGCGCGTCGGCCAGCCGGTCCCGCCCGCCGCTCATGAAGCGGATCCCGTGGCGCTGGCGGATCCGCTCGCCTGGGCCGCGTCCGCCTCGGCGGACTCACGCCGTACGGTCACGACACGCTGCCCGAGGGTCACGAGGCTGCCCGCGGCCACCACCCACAGCGCGATCGGCAGCAGGATCTCGATCCCGGGCACACCGAAGGTCTTGTGCATCCCCGCGAGACCCGCCGCCACCAGCGAGATGACGAGACGCTCGGCCCGCTCGATGAGCCCGTTGACCGCCACCGGCAGCCCTATCGACTCGCCTCGGGCCTTCGTGTACGACACGACCTGGCCACTGGCCAGGCAGAAGATCGCCACGGCGCACAGCACGTTGTTGTCGCCCGTCCCGGCGTACCAGAGCGCGAATCCGCCGAAGACCGCGCCGTCGGCGACCCGGTCGAGCGTGGAGTCGAGGAACGCCCCCCACCGGCTGGAGATCCCGGCCTGCCGCGCCATGTTGCCGTCGACGAGGTCGGAGAAGACAAAGAGCGTGATGACGATCGTGCCCCAGAAGAACTCTCCGCGGGGGAAGAAGAACAGCGCTCCCGCCATCACTCCCGCCGTACCGATGAGCGTCACAGCGTCGGGACTCACCCCCCGGCGGAGCAGAAACGCGGCGAACGGGGTGAGGACACGCGTAAAGAATGCACGCGCGTACTTGTTCAGCATGGCCTTCCCGACGGTCGGTTGGGCAGGCGGCCCCATCGGCCACCGGCTGGCCCATCGTAGCCAGGACCGACGGCCTCCACCGCCGGGGCGCCCAGAGCGGGCAGAACCGGCCCGTCCGCCCGAGACACGGACGCGGGCCGGCCACGGTGCAAAGCCCGGAAGACCACCGTCGGCATCGCTGGAGCTGCCACGCGCGGCTCGCCGCCGAGGGTCCGACGATGCGTCTGGGGCAGAACCGCGACGCCGGGCCGGATTCTCCCTGACGCGGACGGCGTGCCCCGGTTACGCTGTGGTGCGCCCCAGCTCAGCAGGTGTGCGGGGCAGGGTAGTTGGGAACAGGGCGCAGCAGCGGATGCTCGCGGCGATGGGGGCGGACAGTGGCGCACGACGGTTTCGATTTCTCTCCTGGGGCTCAGGTTCCGCTCCAGGGGTCGGCGGGGCAGACGGCGGCTACGCATGCCCTGGCCTCGGCGGCGTACCGCGACACTCCGGTGGAGAAGATCCTTGAGGCGGACAGCGAACTTCACAAGTCCACCGTGTCGAAGGGCAAGGTCTCGCTCTTCGAGCCGAATCTGGGTGAGGCGTTCGCGCGCGCGGTGCAGACGCGGATGCTCGGTGGCGGCCGTGCCGCGCTCATCCAGTCCTTCGGTATGGAACCGCAGACGGTGGTCGAGCACTGTCTGGCGGCGAACCGTATCCGTAAGGAGCGCGACACCCGACTCACCCTGGTGACCGTCCTGTTCGGCGTGCTGTTCCTGCCGGGGACGCTGCTGTGGATCGGCGTCTTCCAGTTGCGCAGGACGCTGGCGGGGTCGAAGGACAAGAAGGCGGGGGCGATCGGCGGCGCGCTGCTGCTCGGTGTCGCCGCGCTGGCCGTGGTCTTCCTGGTCGCGTTGCCGTTCACGGGCTTCCTCGGCTGGTATCTGCGCGGCGTGATCATCGCGCCCGTCATCGGCTGGCTGCTCGCCAAGCGGATCTGTGAGGCGACGGCGAAGGACCTTCGCGCCCGCTGGACCGACCTCCTGGAGGGTGGCGGCCTCGGTGCCAAGGTGCCGGAGGCGGTGCCGGGGCACCCGGACGAGACGGCGCGGGAGGAACTGCGCCACGGGCTGGAGAAGCTGACGGCCGAGCAGCGGTCCAACGCGATCTTCTACGCGGGCCCCAAGGAGATACTGGGCATGGGTACGCGGTGGGGCAGTTGGCAGCTCGCGGAGGAGCTGGTGCCCAAGGACGCCGACAAGGAGATCCACCAGTTCCGCAGTTACGACGTGATACGGGTGATGCACGACCAGCTGAAGATGCTGGAGCGCGGCCCGCTCAACTCCGGTGGTTTCACCAAGCCCGAGGTGAAGCACTGGATCGTACGGCCGGTCGGCGAGAAGGCCGGATCGGTCAGCAGGCCCGACGGCCAGGACGTGGAGACCTTCCAGGTCAAGGGCCACGAGATACAGCGCATCTGCAACCACCAGCAGTTCGGCAGCGGCGACCGGCACTATCTGGGCGTCCAGTTCGTGCTCTGGGACGGGCAGTTGGTCATCACGATGATGATCACGGTGACGGTCCTGCACGAGACGCTGCGCATCGAGGTGACCGGCCACGCGCTGGGGCCGGTGAACTCACTGTTCACCTCGAAGCCGTCGCCCAAGACGGTCACCAAGCCCAAGACGGTCAGGTTCTGGGAGACCACGACGCACAGTCTGCCGCTGGTGGAGCCGAAGGAGGCGGTGCGGCTCGCCGTCCGCGCGCCGTTCACCTGGTATCCGCCGATCCTCGACTTCCTCGGCGGCAAGCTGTCGCTGCCGGAGCCGTTCGGTCTGCGGCACGTCTGGGCGGAGGAGCCGTGGCGGCACCGCTTCATGGCGGACGACGCGATGCGCGCCGCGACACCGGTGCTGCGGGTGGCGCACACGGCGGCCCTGCGCGTGCTGAAGGAGAACGGCGTGGACACCGAGCGCTTCGGCAACCGCTCCTCGTTCCTCAGCGGCGCGATCCAGGACCCGTCACCGAAGTAGGCCGGCGCGTGGGAGCCGGGCTATGCCGTGGGCCAGGCGTCCGCGAGCATCGCCCGGGTGTCCGCGAGCAGTTGCGGCAGCACCCGCGTGTGCGCGACGACCGGCATGAAGTTGGCGTCGCCGCCCCAGCGCGGCACCAGGTGCTGGTGCAGATGCGCGGCGATGCCGGCCCCGGCGACGGTGCCCTGGTTCATGCCGATGTTGAAGCCGTGCGCCCCGGAGGCCGTACGCAGCGCGGTCATCGCCTGTTTGGTGAAGGCGGCCAGTTCGGCGGTCTCGGCCTCGTCCAGCTCCGTGTAGTCGGCGACGTGCCGGAACGGCACGACCATGAGATGCCCGCCGTTGTACGGATAGAGGTTCAGCACCGCGTAGACCGACTCGCCGCGGGCGATGACGAGCCCGTCCTCGTCGGACTTGCGCGGGATGGAGCAGAAGGGGCAGCCGTCGTCGGCGTTGGGGCCGGTGGGCTTGTTCTCGCCCTGGATGTAGGCCATCCGGTGGGGCGTCCACAGGCGCTGGAACGCGTCCGGGGTGCCCACTCCGATCTGCTGCTCCGGCTCACTCGTCATGCTGTGCAGCATATGACTTCGCCCCGGTGAAGCGTGTCGCCGGGCCCGCCCCGCGCCCCTCCCGGCCATGCTGGCGCGATGCATGTCCGGAACCGGGCCGACCGGCTGCGCGGCTGGGAGCGGCACCTCGAACTGCCGCTGCTCGTCGCCTCGCCGCTCTTCCTCGCCTGTTACGCGGTGCTCGTTCTCAACGAGAGCCGCGCCCCTGTCGTGGGCGACGCCGCGCTGTCCCTCCTCCTCGCCATCTGGGCGCTGTTCGCGGTGGACTACGCGGTACGTCTGGTGCTGAGCGGCCGGGGTGCCCACTTCGTACGGACGCACTGGCTGGACACGGTCGTCCTGCTACTGCCCCTGCTGCGTCCCCTGCGGATCGTCAACACGTACGTGGCGCTCCAGCGCCGCCGCGACCAGCCCCGGCTGAGTCTGTACGGGCGGGTGATGGCGTACGCGGGGATGACGGCGCTCCTGCTGAGCTTCGCCGCGGCGCTCGCGGTCTACCAGCAGGAGCGCGGCGCGCCGGGGGCCACCATCCGGACCTTCGGCGACTCCGTGTGGTGGGCCTGCTCGGCGATCACCACGGTCGGGTACGGCGACGTCACCCCGGTGACGCCGCTCGGCCGGCTGTTCGCGGTCTTCCTGATGGCCTGTGGTCTGGCGCTGCTGGGCGCGGTGACGGGTTCGTTCTCCTCGTGGCTGATCCAGGTCTTCGGCCGGGAGGACCGGGCGGGCGGGGCGGGCAGGGCGGGCGGGGCGGCCCCGGAGAGCCCGCCGGCGGACGACGTACGGCCCCCGGGAAGCTGATGCCTCCCCGGGGGCCGTACGGAGCCGTGCGCGCGCCTCAGACCTGTACGCGGCGCTCCACGACGTCCAGCAGCTCGGCGAGCGCCTCGTCGGCGGGGATGCCGTTCTTCTGCGTCCCGTCCCGGTAGCGGAAGGACACCGCGCCGTTGGCGACGTCCTCGTCACCGGCGATGATCATGAACGGCGTCTTGGCCTTCTGGTGGTTGCGGATCTTCTTCTGCATCCGGTCCGCCGACGCGTCCACCTCCACCCGCAGCCCCTTGGCCTTCGCCCGGGCGGCGAACTCCTGCAGATACGGCACGTGCGCGTCGCCGATCGGGATGCCGACCGCCTGGACGGGGGCCAGCCAGGCCGGGAACGCCCCCGCGTAGTGCTCCAGGAGCACGGCGAAGAAGCGCTCGATCGAGCCGAACAGCGCCCGGTGGATCATGACGGGCTGCTGCTTGGTGCCGTCGGACGCGGTGTACTCCAGCTCGAACCGCTTCGGCTGCTGGAAGTCGACCTGGATGGTCGACATCTGCCAGGACCGGCCGATGGCGTCCTTGGCCTGTACGGAGATCTTCGGGCCGTAGTACGCGGCGCCGCCCGGGTCGGGGACCAGCGGCAGGCCCTGCTTGTCGGCGGCCTGCTGGAGCGCGGCCGTGGCCTCCTCCCACTCCGCGTCCTCGCCCATGAACTTGTCGGACTCGGGGTCGCGGGTGGACAGCTCCAGCTCGAAGTCGGACAGGCCGTAGTCCCGCAGCAGATCCAGCACGAAGGTGAGCAGGGAGTCCAGCTCCTGCGGCATCTCCTCCTTGGTGCAGTAGATGTGCGCGTCGTCCTGGGTGAAGCCGCGGGAGCGGGTGAGGCCGTGCACGACGCCGGACTTCTCGTAGCGGTAGACCGTGCCGAACTCGAACAGACGCAGGGGCAGCTCGCGGTAGGACCGTCCGCGCGCCTTGAAGATCAGGTTGTGCATCGGGCAGTTCATGGCCTTGAGGTAGTAGTCCTGGCCGTCGAACTGCATGGGCGGGAACATGCCGTCCGCGTAGTGCGGCAGGTGCCCCGAGGTCTCGAAGAGCTTCTTCTTCGAGATGTGCGGGGTGTTGACGAACTCGTACCCGGACACCTCGTGGCGGTGGCGCGAGTACTGCTCCATCTCCTTGCGGATCACCCCGCCCTTGGGGTGGAAGACCGCGAGGCCGGAGCCCAGCTCGTCGGGGAAGGAGAACAGGTCCAGCTCGCTGCCCAGCCTGCGGTGGTCGCGGCGCTCCGCCTCGGCGAGGAAGTCGAGGTGGGCCTTCAGCTCGTCCTTGGACGGCCAGGCGGTGCCGTAGATCCGCTGGAGCTGCGGGTTCTTCTCGCTGCCGCGCCAGTAGGCGGCGGCGGAGCGCATCAGCTTGAAGGCCGGGATGTTACGGGTGGTGGGCAGGTGCGGACCCCGGCAGAGGTCCTTCCAGCACAGCTCGCCGGTCTTCGCGTCGAGGTTGTCGTAGATCGTCAGCTCACCGGCGCCGACCTCGGCCGACGCGCCCTCGGCGGCGTCGGCGGCCTTGCCCTTGAGCCCGATCAGTTCGATCTTGTACGGCTCGTCGGCCAGCTCGATCCGCGCGTCCTCGTCGGTGGTGACCCGGCGGGAGAACCGCTGGCCGCGCTTCTGGATCTCCTGCATCTTCTTCTCGACGCGCTTGATGTCGTCGGGGGTGAAGGGCTCGGCGACGTCGAAGTCGTAGTAGAAGCCGTCCTTGATCGGCGGACCGATACCCAGCTTGGCCTCGGGGAACAGCTCCTGCACGGCCTGCGCCATGACGTGCGCGGTGGAGTGGCGCAGGATGTTCAGGCCGTCCTCGGAGGACATCTCGACGGGCTCGACGGTCTCGCCGTCGGCGACCTCGTGGGCGAGGTCCTTCAGCTCGCCGCCGACCCGGGCGGCGATCACGGTGCGCTCGCCGGGGAAGAGTTCGGCCGCCGTAGTGCCCGTCGTCACCACGCGCTCTTCCCGCTCGGAATCGCGTTCGATGGTCACGCGGACATCTGACACCGGTCTCTCCTTCACTCATGGGGCGCGCACGCTCGTTTCCGTACGCGACGGGAATCGTACCGAGCCGGAGGGGCCACTCGCTAAACGGTTGAATTGTGCCGTCATCTCCGGCGTACGGCACAAAGGTCGCGGGTATCACCGATTCGGGCAGTCGGCCTCATGCCATCTGCCAAGCGTGCGCGAGGAGTTCGGGGATGACGCACTGGTACGAGGGCCCCCTGGCCGCATTCGACATCGAAACGACAGGCACCGACGCCGAGGAGGACCGGATCGTCTCGGCCGCCCTCGTCGTCCAGGACATCTCGGGCTCCCGGGCCCGGGTCACCCGCTGGCTGGTCAATCCGGGGATACCGATCCCGGTCGAGGCCACCGAAGTGCACGGCCTCACCGACGCGTTGGTCCAGCGCTCGGGCCGCTGGCCGGCGCCGGTGATCGAGGAGGTGGGGCGGGCGCTGGCCGAGCAGTGCATGGCGGGCCGGCCCCTGGTGGTGATGAACGCGCCGTTCGGCCTGACGGTGCTGGACCGCGAGATGCGGCGTCACCGCGACTCGTCACTGGCGCGCTATCTGGAGAACGCGCCGTTCTGCGTGCTGGATCCCAGCGTGCTGGACCGCCATCTCGACGCCGTCCGCAAGGGCCGCCGGCGGCTGGTCGATCTCTGTTCGCTGTACGGGGTGGTGCTGGACGGCTCGCACGACGCCGTGGCCGACGCGGCGGCGGCGCTCGAAGTGGTCAGGTCGGTGGGACGCCGGTTCGCCACCACGACACAGCAGCTGACCGCGGCCCAGCTGCACGGGCGGCAGGCCGTCTGGCACGCGGCGCAGTCGCGCGGCCAGCAGGAGTGGTTCGCTCGTGGCACCGGGCGGGCGGCGCCCGACCCGGCGTGGCCGCTGCGGCCCCGAATGCCGGTGGTGGCCTGACCGTTGAGGCACACAGCAAGGCCGGTCCGTCATCGACGGACCGGCCTTTCCCGGTGGGCGATACTGGGTTCGAACCAGTGACCTCTTCGGTGTGAACGAAGCGCTCTCCCACTGAGCTAATCGCCCGGGAACGGACTGAACCATACAGGTCTCGGCGGGTTTCGTTCAAACCGTATGACGGTCAGCGAGGACCTTCCGCAACCCCCGCCGTCCGGCCCGCATCATCAGCGCGTGATTGGCGAGGAAGAAGGGGCGCCCGACCACCGCGAGGCGCCGCAGCAGCGGCTTGTTGACGTCGACCTCCTGCTCGTAGAGGGCCCGTGTGCCGGGGCCCCGGGCGCTGAGCGTCCAGCGCGCCCAGCCTTCGAGGTCGCCGGTCATCCCCATCTCCAGGACACGGGCGCGCGGGTCGTTCCTGCTCTCGCGGGCGTGGACCAGGAGGTCGTACGGAATCACCGACCGGAACCGGGCGGTCCCGCCGCGCTCGTCGACCGGGATCACCTCCCGGACCTGGGGCCACCAGTCGGGGTACTCACCGGCCCGCTCCAGCACTCCGAAGACGACGTCCGGGGCCGCGTCGAGATCCCAGACGCTGCGGAAGCGGTAGTGGTACCAGTCCATAGGTCAAGTGTGCGCCTCTCGCACGTACTCACCCACATATCTGAGTACGAGAGCCGATGGCCCGTGCTGTGGCGCGGACCACACTCCAGGCCATGGAGAACGTTCCGCGACCGGCCGAGGAGCTAGCGGTCCTCGATGATGAGCTGGCCCGAATCGAGGCGCGCCGAGCGCAGTTGCTCGCCCGCAGGTCCTATCTGCTGACGCTGCTGCGACCCGAGGCACCACGGTCACCCGTGCCGCCGGTCCCCCCGCCACCGTGGCCCGCCCCGCGACCGCCCGAGACATCGCCGCCGAGCGTGCAGAACGCCCTGCTGGCCCTGGGCGGTGTGCTGTTGACCATCGCGGCGATCGCCTTCACCGTCGTCAGCTGGGGCGCCATGGGCATCGGCGGCCGTTCCGTCGTGCTGGGCACCGTCACCGTGGCCGCGCTCGCCGCGCCGGCCCTTCTGCTGCGCCGCGCCCTGACCTCGACGGCCGAGGCGGTCGGCGCGCTGGCCCTGGTGCTGACGGTCCTCGACGCCTACGCGCTGTACCGGGTCGCGCTCCCCGGCACGGACCCGCTCGGCTACACGGCCACCGTGTGCGCGGTGCTGGCGGCGGTCTGGGCCGCGTACGGGCTGCTCCTCGACCGGCTGCGCGCCCCGCTGCCCGTGGCCGTCCTCACCGCCCAACTCCCGCTGCCGCTCGGGGCGCTGGCCGCCGACGCGAGCCAACTGACGCTCGTGTGGGCGCTGCTGGCGACCGCCGCGGCGGACGTCGCGATCGTGCTGTGGACGAAGCCCGCGCCGGCCAGGTCGCTCGCCGGCGTCACCGCATGGGTGACCGGCGGCTCGGCGCTGCTGATCGCGAGCGGGCTCTCCGTCACCGCCGGCACCTCGCCCGACGCCGTCCGGCCCGGTCTGACGCTGCTCGCCGGGGCCGGCCTGGCTCTGTTCGTGGCCGTGCGTGTCCCCTCGGCCTCGTTCGCCGGCGCCCTGGTGGCCGGTCTGGCCGCGATCACCGCGACCGGCGGTGTGCCGCGGCCCTCGCTGTCGATCGGCTGGGCCGTCGTCGGGTATCTGCTGTGCGGCGCGGCCCTGTGGACGGCGGTACGGGCTCCGCTCCCCCGTACGACGGCGCTCGGGCTACGCGCCGCCGCCGGGGTCGTCGTGGCCGGTGCCGTCCTGTGGACGCTGCCCGCGACGGCCCTGACGCTGCTCGGCCCGATGTCCCGTGCGGAGGCCGTCTGGTCGGGTGCGCCGGGCGGCGCCCGGGAAGCGCTCGGGACGGATCCGGGCTGGTCGGCGATGGCCACGGCGCCGCTGGTGCTGTTGATCGCCGCCGGGCTCCTGGCGTCCGCGTACCGCCGGCTGCCCGCCGCCGCACGGCCCGCCGCGCTGGCCGGTGCGACGGCGCTCGGCTGGGCCGCGGTGCTGGTCCTTCCGGCGGCGCTGGACCTCGGGTACGCGGCGGCCGTCGCGACGCATCTCGCTCTGACGGCGGTCGCGTTGACGCTCGCGGTGTACCCGCGCCTGCCCGCCGTACGGCGACGGCCGGCCCCCTCTGCGCTGTCGGCGGTCTCGACGACGGCCCTGATCTGCGCGCTGGCCGGCGCCGGGGCCGTGTCGCTGCTGGCCCTGGCCACGGAGACGACCACGCTGATCACCCTCGGGGTGCTGCTCGCCCTGCTCTGCGGCGGCGCGGTGGCGCTGAACGCCGCCGTGACCGAAGCCGGAACGGCCACCGACGGCGCCGCTCCCACCGAGGCACCGGGCGTCCTCCCGGCCCGGTCCTTCCAGGCGCTTCTCGCCTGCGTCGCCGTCGCGACGGCCGCAGCGCTGCTGTGCGCCCTCTGCGCGTCCGCCGGGCTGCGGCACGAGCACATCGCCCTGGCCGTCCTCGCCGTGCCGGCCGCCGTCGCGCTGCTCGGGGCGCGCCTGCGCCGCCATCCCGTGGCCCTGCCGATCGAGCTGACGGCGGCCGGAGCCGGTCTGCTCGCCGTCGCCCTGGCCTCGGGACACCCGGAGTCCGTCGCCCTCGTGCTGGCCCTCTGCGCGGTCGTCGCAGCGGGCACGGCGCTGCGCCCGGAGCGCCGCCCGGCGGCCGGCCACCTCGCGGCGGCGCTGTTCGTCCTGGCCACCTGGGTGCGGCTGTACGCCTCCGACGTGGCCACCCCCGAGGCGTACACCCTGCCGGTGACCGTCCCCGCGCTCGTCGTGGGTGTCCTGCGGCGCCGCGGGGACCCCGGGGCGTCGTCCTGGACGGCGTACGGCCCCGGTCTCGCCGCGACGCTCCTGCCGAGCCTCGTCGCCGCCTGGGGCGACCCGCACTGGGCGCGCCCGCTGACGCTGGGGGTCGCCGCGCTCGCCGTCACGCTCGTCGGCGCCCGGCTGCGGCTCCAGGCGCTGCTGGTCCTCGGCGGCGTTGTACTGGCCCTGGACACGCTGCACGAGCTGGCGCCGTACGTCGTCCAGGCCGTGGGCGCCCTGCCGCGCTGGCTGCCGCCCGCGCTCGCCGGACTGCTGCTCCTGGCGGTGGGCGCCACCTACGAACGGCGTCTGCACGACGCCCGGCGGCTCCGCGACTCCCTGGGCCGGATGCGCTGACGGGCCGGCGCCCGGCGGTCACGTACCGGAAACGACCGATGCCCCGGAGACGGTGAAGTCTCCGGGGCATCGATTCCGGGTGGGCGATACTGGGTTCGAACCAGTGACCTCTTCGGTGTGAACGAAGCGCTCTCCCACTGAGCTAATCGCCCGGACGCAGGGCAAACATTACCCCATGTCAGTACCGCCTCCGGACCGCTCCGCGCTCACTCCTCGATCTTCCACGGCATGGTGAATCCGAACTCCCAGAGGTAAATGGCGACCAGTACCGCGATGATCACCACACCGATGCTCGTGAGGATGATGTTGCGCCGCCGCACCTTGGGATCGAGTGCTTTCTGCGCCGCTTCGGTGACCTTGCGCCGCGTCCACCGGAGCACCAGTTGTGCCCAGACGAATTCGGTCGCCCAGATCGCCATACCGCCGAAGATCACAAGCCAGCCGGGACCGGGCAGTACCAGCATCGCCGCGCCCGCAACGACGACCGCGAGCCCGACGACGAATACACCGACCTGCCAGCTCACATGAAGCGTCTTCGAACTCTTGATAAAACCCGGAGCGCGTGAGCCCAGCTCTCGCTCGGCCGGCTCCACCGTCAATTCCCCCGCGGTTCTCCGCGCCGTCGGTACGACGACATCCCCCCGCTCGTCACTCTCCGCATGCATGACTCCCAACCTACCCGACGCCGAGTCGTCACCGGAATGGCGGCATAAGTCGAAGTTACACACCCCTGTACGAGCTACCTGAAGGATCACAAAACAGACAGAGGGGTTTACAACGACACCGTAGGTGGCATGTCGATTTCGCCGACGTGCGAATCCCCGAGCGCACACTGAGCGAAAGGCCCTGGCGCTTATGAACACCACGGTCAGCTGCGAGCTGCACCTGCGCCTCGTTGTATCGAGCGAGTCCTCACTGCCTGTACCCGCGGGCCTGCGGTATGACACGGCCGATCCTTATGCCGTGCACGCCACCTTCCACACCGGAGCCGAGGAGACGGTCGAGTGGGTGTTCGCCCGCGACCTTCTGGCCGAGGGGCTGCACCGGCCCACCGGCACCGGCGACGTCCGAGTCTGGCCCTCACGCAGCCAGGGCCAGGGCGTCGTCTGCATCGCGCTCAGCTCTCCGGAGGGAGAAGCCCTGCTGGAGGCCCCGGCGCGAGCCCTGGAATCCTTCCTCAAGCGAACCGACGCCGCGGTGCCACCCGGCACCGAGCATCGCCACTTCGACCTCGACACAGAGCTGTTGCACATCCTGGCCGAGAGCTGAGCCAGGCCGAGAGCTGCACGGCGCCGTCCGACTCGGGGAGACGGCGCCGCGCGGACAACCACATACGGGCGGACAGCGACGCCGTCGCCGCGGAAC
>NZ_JBHUZM010000155.1:0-16704 GCF_042667665.1 Streptomyces sp. NPDC057307
GACCAGTCCCGGGGGCCGACGCCGTATCCCTGCCCGTATCCCCGCCCGTATCCCCGCCCGTACGCGTCTTCGGATCACCGCAGGTCTCAGATCACCGCAGGTCGAGGACGGCCTTGCCGTGGAGCCGGCGTTCGAGCAGGGCCTCGACCGCCTCGGGCGCCTTGTCCCAGCCGCCGCGCCAGGAGACCTGCGCGTCAAGTTCGGCGGCGGCGACCTTGGACGCGAGCAGGGCGAGGTCCGGCCCGAGGTCCGGGCAGTCGAGCAGGTAGAAGGTGACGAGCGAGCGGTCGTGCCGTCCGTCGTTGCCGAAGAGGGCGCCGTACGGGAAGTTCTCACCCTCGTCGGTCGCGACGTGCCCGACCGAGACCAGCGTCCCGCCCTTCGTCAACCGCGTGAAGGCGTCGACGAGTTGGCTGCCGCCGACCAGATCGACGACCCCGTCGACCGGCGCGCCGAGACCGGCGGGACCGGCGACGACCTCGTGCGCCCCGAGCGCCCGCAGGCCCGCCCCGTGGGCGTCCGGGTCGCCGGTGGAGGCGATGACGTGCGCGCCGCCGAGCCGGGCGAGCTGTACGGCGTACCGCCCGGTGCCGCCCGTCGCCGCGGTGACCAGGATCCGCTTGCCGAGCAGCGGACCGATCCGGCGCAGCGCGCGCAGGGCGCTGGCGCCCGCCACGGGAACGGTGCTGATGGGCCCGAGGTCGGCGCCGGCCGGGACCGTACCCATCGCGTCGGTTCCGACCGCCCGGAGTTCGGCCCAGGCGCCATCCGGTCCGAGGGTGACCACGGGCGTACCGACGGGCGGACCCGATCCGTCGGCGGCGGCGCGTTCGACGACTCCGGCCGCGTCCCAGCCGAGCACGGCCCCGTCGGGGGCCTCTCGCAGGACGAATCGGACCTCGCCGTGATTGAGGGAGGTCGCGGCGACGCGGACGAGGGCCTGGTTCGGCGCGGGGTCGGGGTCGGGGGCCTCGCCGAGCCGTATGCCGGTGGGCGTGGAGTGGTCGACAAGCAGAGCGCGCATGGGAGGACGCCTTTCTCAGGGACTCGACCCGTTTCTCAGGGACTCGACCCCGCCCAATGTGCCACTGAGTGGCATACGCGCACAAGCGGCATTCGCTTCTCCGGTACGGTGGAGTTCATGAGCGCCGCGCCACCCGGATCCCCCGCCTCCCCCGCCTCCCCTCCGCCGAGGTCGCTTCGCGAGCGAAAGAAGCAGCGCACGCGCCAACTCCTGGTGGACACCTCCCTGGAACTGTTCACCGAGCGCGGCTTCGACAAAGTGACTCTCGACGAGCTCTGCGACTCCGTGGAGGTCTCCAAGCGCACGTTCTTCCGCTACTTCACCAGCAAGGAAGACGTGGCGATGGCGCCGACGCAGGACCTGTGGCTGACGGTCCTCGACCTACTCGACACGGCCGACCTCGGCCCCGCCGACCGGACGGTCCTGAGGCTGGCCCAGGACACCCTGCTCACGGCGCTGGACCGGACGATCACCGACGACTGGAGCCAACGCGTCCGGCTCAGCCGCCGGCTGACCGAGCGGACCCCCTCGATGGACGCGCACGGCCTGCACTTCTGCGACCGCACCACCCGCACGGCACTGGCCACCCTGCACCGCCGCCTCGACATCCCCGACCCGCTGGACCTGCGCCCCCGGCTGGCCCTGGACATGCTGGTCGCCGCGTTCCACTGCGCCCTGACGACTTGGGCGTCCACGCCCGGGGGCGACCTGTCCACTCACACCCGCGCCGCCTTCACGGCCCTGACCGAGGCCGCCTCCTTCCCGGCGACACCGCGCCGACCGACGCCGGAGGCCTGAACCGTCGGCCCGGACAGTGGAATGCCGGCCACGTTCCGTGGTCCGGCATTCTGCTGTCGACTCCCTCAGATGCTGCCCGGGCCTCCAGAGTTAATTGCCGAGGCTATGTACGCCATGCAAACCAGGGTCTTACCCATAAGCACCAATACGGCGATGCTGCCCTTACTTGTGACGCGGATGCAGGAGTCGCTGTTGCTGTTCGACGACACAGATGTTGTCCTTCGGTTCTCATTCTTTTGAGGCAGGCGAGAGACAGCGGGACTCAGAAGAAGTCGCTCCGCGATCACCCTGCGCGAGGATGCTATCGCTTCTTGGCACTCTCCTCGCACCACACCCGGACAACGGAAAAAGCGCGTCCTTGGCATATGCCGCCGCATATGCCAAGGACGCGCGTGTTCCGCGATGTCGGTACGGCCTAGCTTTCCGGACTCCTCAACCGCCCGAGCCGCTCCAGCGCCAGCGCGGCCCGCTCCTCGTCCGCACGCGCCCCGATCCTGCGGCTGACAGCGCGGGACTCCGCCAGGTGCGTCGCGGCCTGGTCGAGCCGGCCCGTGTCCAGCTCCGCCAGCGCCAGGTCGTAGAGCACCCCGATCTCCTCAGCCGCAGCCTGGATACGACGCATCACCGCCAAGGCAGCCAGGTGGTGCGGCAGCGCCCGCTCGCTGCGCCCTGCGGCTCGGTGCGCCCTGCCGGTCCCGTTGAGGGCCGTACCCTCCCCCTGCACATCGCCGACGGCCCGTAGGGCGGGCAGCGACATTTCGTAGAGCGCGAGGGCTTCATCAGTGTTTCCGCGATCGGTCAGAACGCTCGCGAGATTCATCTGGAGAGTGGCCCGGTCTCCTCTTCCCCCCATGGTCTTCGAGACACTCAACGCTTCCCGGTAATACCGCTCGGCGTTTTCTTTGTTGCCCAGCTTCTGCCAGAGTTCAGCCACGTTGTTCAATGTCCTGTATCGCCCGCGATCATCACCCGCGTCGGTGAAACCGGTCAAGGCCAGCTGAAAATACTCGACAGAATCGCGGTCCTGTCCGAGATGGAGATGGATTATTCCAAGGAAATTGTGACTGCGCGCAATTTGCAGAATGTCACCCAATTGCTTACGCAAAAATAGCGCGCGCTCCTGAAGATTCTGGGCGAGTGCCAGTTGCCCGGTGTGCCACATCGGAATCGACATATGATGAATGCACTCACTCTCAAGCACGGTGTCCTTGAGAGACCGAGCGAGACCGAGCGCCTCACGCGCCGTCGAGTAACCCTCGTCGTACTTCCCACCGTGGACGCACACCACGCTGAGGTCGAGCAGGGCCCGTGCCCGCGCCGCTTCCTCGCCCGCCGTACGCCAGTGGGCGACGGCCCGGCGCAGCGGCGGATCGGCGGTGGCGAGATAGCCCTCCATATCCAGAAATCCCGCCAACACATGGACGCATAAGGCAAGTTGACGTTCTGAACCGTTCTGTCGAGTCCAGTCGAGAAAACTCAGTAAATTGGCGCTCTCCATGACCAGCCATCGCTCTGCCGACCGTGCGTCACCGATCCCGGGCGACGGCGTGGGAGGAAGATCCATTCCGTCTGCGGCGATCCGCGAGCGGAACGGGTAGGCGAGCCGGTCGGCTCGGTCTGCCATGCGCAGGTAATACGCTGCCAGCTGCCGCATTGCCTTCCGGGGCCCGCCGTCCTCGACCTCGCCCGCTTCTCCGTCATCCGCGGCTTCCGGTAGGGAACCGGAATAGGAATCGATGCCTTCGTCGGGCAGCGTACGTGCGTACGTACGCAGCAGATCATGGATGGTGAATCGGTGCGGGGACGGCTCGGAAATCAGGCGATGGGCCAGGAGTTCCTCCAGTGCGGATTCGGTCGTTTCCAGCGAGAGACCGGTCAGGGCGGCCACCGCGTGTGGTCCGAATTCGTATCCGAAGTGGTGTCCGACTCGGCGGAAGACCAGTCGCCGCGATCGGGACAGCGCATCGTACGAGGAGGCGAAGACGTCCCTCAACGTCCGCTCGCCGTCCCGTATCTCGGCCAGTCCGCCGTCCCTGGCCAACTGCGTCAGCAGATCCGACGTGGTCCACGAGGGCCTGGCGAGAAGGCGGTTGGCGACGATCTCGATGGCAAGCGGCAGATGGCCGCAGATCTGGACGATCCGCGCGACGTCCGACACCCGGCTCACGTGCCGGCCGTCGACCCACTGGTCGAACAGCGCGATCGCGTCGTCGTGCGGCAACACGTCGAGGGAGACGGACCGTACACCCGGCAGACCAGCGAGCCGGCGCCGGCTCGTCACGACGACGGCGGTCGGCGACGCCCCCGGCAGCAGGGGCTTGACCTGCTCCGGTCCCGCGGCGTCGTCCAGTATCACCACCATGCGGCGATCCCGTACGGTCAGCCGCCAGAGCGAGACCAACCCGTCAAGGTTCTGGGGCAGTTCGTCAACGCCGGTGCCAAGCAGGCGGAGCAGTTCGGTGAGGGCGTGGGTGGCGCTCAGGGGCTCTCGGTCGGAGCCGTAACCACGCAGATGGAGGTAGAGCCTCCCATCGGGAAACCGGTCACGCATCTGATGGGCGAGGTGCACGGCCATCGACGTCTTGCCCACGCCGCCGAGGCCGTCGATCGCCTCGATGGTGATGACCGGAGCCGCGGTATCCGGCGATTCCGTGAGTGCGGCGGTGAGTCTCCGCAGTTCGTCACGCCGCCCGACCCAGGGAATGTCGCGGGGTAAGTTGTCCGGAACGTGACGTCCGGAGCGGGCCGGCGCGCGCGCTCCGACACCGGAGTGCTCCAGCAGCGCCGGTGCCGGCGTCCCGGCGAGAATTCCCCGTTGGACCTGGTGCAGCCGTCGGCCCGAGTCGAGGCCCGTGTCACGGACCAGGCGCTGTCGCGTCCGCTGGAGGAGTTTGGTCGCCTCGGCCACCCGGCGGCTGCCGTAGAGCGCGAGGGCAAGCCTTTCCACCAGCGCTTCGTCGTCGGGGTGTTCCTGCGCCAGAGGCAGCAGTACGGGTACGGCTTCGGTGAACTCCCCGCCCGCCATGAGGATTTCGGCCCGGACCACGGCGGCAGTCAGCCGCGTCTCGGTGACGGTGTCGCGCAGATGGCCAGCCCAGTAAGCCGCGATCCCGGCCAGGGGTTCGCCGCGCCAGAGACCGGCTGCGTCGTCGAGCAGTTGGATCGCCTGGTCCGGGCAGTTGCCGGCCGCGAGGGAACGCGCCTGGTCCACGTAGCTGGTATAGCGTCGCAGGTCCACCCGGTCCGGATCGATACCCAGCAGATACGAGTTGGTGCGGCTGGTGAGGGGCGGGGCGTCGGCACCGGCGATCCTGAACGCCTTGCGGATCCGCGACACATGGGTGTGCAGCGCTTCCCTGGCTTTGGCGGGTGGGTTCTCGTCCCAGATCCGGTGAATCAGCGTATCGACGCTGACGGTCCGGCCGGCGTCCCAGGCGAGGGCGGCGAGTGCCAATCTGGTTTTGGTGGAACCGAGATCATTGCGTCGGCCTGCGGCCCGTACTTCGACAGATCCAGAAAGTCGAATCTCGAATTCCACCAGCGTCCTTCCGCCGGTCCGGCCCATCGTTGGCCGGGTATCCGAGAGTGACATGGATGCGCCACATGTGGCTATATGGGCATCCCTTAAGTCCGAAACTGACTTATCGCTGAACGATCCTGTTCCTTCACAGGGTGAAGTGGGGAAAGACTCTCCTGCTGGCTAAAGGCATCGCATTCCGCGGGCATATGCTGTCGGCATGATGCACACGGAGTCGAACGGGGGTTATCGCTGTGGTATTTCCGGAATCCGAGGGCGCGGACGCTCTGTTGTCGGCCATGGTCACGTGCGCCGCTCACCGGGAATCCTCCGGATGGCGGGAGTTGGACCACGTCGTACAGGTGGCGGCGCGGGCGGATCGGGCCGTGTCCGCGCTGTGGCCCCCCACGGAGCTGCCTGAACTGCGCCAATTAGCCCATATTTTAGGTGAATTAGCTTCTCATGACGTGGCCACGGCCGGTGTCCTGCACGGCTGGCTACACCACCACGCGCCGCCACCGCCGCGCCCGGCACCGTCACAGCCGCCACCGCCACCGTCCGCGAGAAACAGCATCACCGACGGAGCCGTGCTGCACGGCTCGACCGTGCAGGCTCGCGACGTCCAGGGCGGCATCCACTTCCACCCGCCGACCGCCCCGAGCAGCCCGAGCCTTCCGGTGCCCCGCCAACTACCGCCGGTCCGCGCGCGGTTGGTCGACCGCGAAGCGGACGTACGCGCACTGGATACCCTCCGCTCCCGGCGATCCGCCGACGCACCCCAGCTCATGGTGGTCAGCGGCTTCGCGGGGGTCGGCAAGACCACGCTGGTCGCACGCTGGCTGCACGAGCAGACGGACAGCTTCCCCGACGGCCAGTTGTACGCCGATCTGGCCGGCCACAGCACCGAGGAAGGGAGCGGCCCCGTCCACGCCTCCACCGTCCTGGACGGATTCCTGCGCGCGCTCGGCGCGCTCTCCGTACCGGCGGACACCGCTCAACGAGTCGCCCTGTGGCGCTCGTTGACGGCCGGTCTCCGGCTGGCCGTACTGCTGGACAACGCCTACACAGCCGCCCAGGTCCGCCCGTTGCTGCTCGGTGCGCCGACCGGACTCACCGTGGTGACCAGCAGATCCCAACTCACGGGACTGCTCGCCGACGGCGCGGCCGTCCATCGGCTGAAGGCCCTGACCACCGAGTCGGCCGTCGAACTGCTGACCGTCGGAGGTGGCGGGCAGCGCGTCGCACATGACCTGGAGGCCGCGCGAAGGGTGGTCGCCCTCTGCGCCCGGCTGCCGCTAGCGATCTGCCTGGCCTCCGCGCAGCTCGCGGTCAGACCGCACCGTTCCGTGTCCGCTCTGGCCGAGAGCCTGTCCCAGGGGTACGGGCCCCTCGATGCCCTGCGGGTGGACGGAGAGGCCGTGGTGCGTACGGCGTTGGATCTGTCGTATCGACTGCTGCCGCCCTCGAGCGCGGCGCTCTACCGGCGCGCGGGACTGCTGCCGACGGACCGGTACGACCTGTTCATGCTGACGGCGGTCAGTGCCGAGCCGACGGCCCAGCAGAACGGCACCGACACCGACGCCGGTGCCGATGCCGACCAGCCTTACGAGGGATACGCCGCCGACACCGACGCCGTCGACCTGGCCCTCGGCACCCTCGTGGAAGCCAACCTTCTGGAGGAGACCGGCCCGGGAACGTACCGCTTCCACGATCTCGTACGCCCGCACGCACGCCGGCTCGGCGAGGAGGAGAGCACGTCGCTGCGCGACCACGCTCTCCGCCGCTACGTCGACTGGTGTCTGGCCACCGCAACCTCGGCGGAGAGCATCCTCACTCCGAGCCATCGCACGCTGGCGCGCGACTACACCCGCCCGCGCGTGGTGCCCACCGCGTTCGACGGCCCGGCCTCCGCGCTGGCCTGGCTCGACTCGCACCGAGACGGACTGATGGCCGCGGTGCGGCTCTGCGCCGAGCGCGAATGGCACGCATCCTGCTGGCAGTTGGCGGACGCCATCTGGCCGTTGGTCCTGCGCCTACGCCCATCGGACATATGGTGTGAATCGCACCGACTGGGCCTCGCGGCGGCGCGGGCGAGCGGCTCCCGGGCGGGCGAGGGCCGGATGCTGACCTCGGGGGCGATGGGGCTGCGCGACGCCGGCCGTCACGAGGAGGCGGCCGACTGGTACACGCGGGCTCTGGAGCACGCCACCGCCGACGGTGACACGAAGCAGCGGGCACAGGCCATCAACGGCCTCGGCCACCTCAGCCTGCTGACCGGGCACCTCGACGAGGCGCGCGCCCACTTCGAACACTCCCTGCGTCTGTGGGAGTCGGTCGGCTACGCGCGAGGCGTTGCGCTCTCCCGGCGGCGGCTCGGTGAAACCGAGCTGGAGGCTGCGGACTTCCCGGAGGCCGTCCGTCAACTCGTGCGTGCGCACGACGAGTTGGTGTCGATGGGTGAGGAGTACGAGGCCGCCCGGGTGCAGGCGACGCTCGGCCACACACTGGTCCTGGACGGTCAACACGGCGACGGCACGGCCAAGTTGACGTGGGCCCTGGCAGCCTTCCGGGGATCCACCGAGCGGGACGCGCACTGGGAGGCGCGCTGTCTGGCGTGGCTGGGCGAGGCCGCCGAGTGGCAGGGCGACCGGGACGAGGCCCGTCGCCACTACGAGGCCGCCAGGGACATCTACCGTCTGCTCGCCCCGGACGAGGCGCAGCGTATGGAGGACCGGCTGCGACGTCGCTGAGTGCGCCGCAGCCGGTTTCGCTCCGTACCCTCACCGATCAGCGGCGCGTCCCCGTACCGAGATACCGACGGACCGCAGACCGGCCCGAGAGCCGCCGGCCGACAGCCAGGTGTGAGCCACGGAGGCGATGAGGTCGGCCGGCAGTTGTCGCCGAACGGCCCACGCGTCTCCGCCGTCTCTCACCGCCAGGGCGCACCCCCGCGAGGAGTCGGGCACGGCCACGACGAGACAGCCCGGATACCGCACGAGCAGCTCGTTCGCACGGCGGTGAGCCGCCGCCGGGGCCAACGACTCGCGGACGACGAGCACATCGGCATACCGCGCCCTGTCCGCCTGCTCGGGAGCATCCGGGTTCACGCGCAGGTGTACGTCGCACGCGAATCGGCCCCGCAGGTGATCAACGGGCCCGTCGAGCCGCGCGCGCTCGTGGCAGGTGACGTAACCGAGGGCTTGGCAGGGCGCCGAGTCCGGGGCACACGCTCCTCCGCCCACCGGCCGCCAGAGCACGGCCAAGGAGCGGGAGGCCAGCCCGCGCCCCCGGCCGACCGGACGGCCGAACCGCACCGTGCACCAGGCGGCGTCCGCCCACCGGGCCCCGGCCCGCGCCGGCGCCGGGGGCCGGAGCGTCACTGTGCCAGTCCCAGGTCGGTGGCCGCCCAGCGGTCGAGCGCCGGTGGCAGCGGCAGGGGTGACACGACAGGCGCGTAGGCCGGTTCGCCCAGGTTGAGCAATCGGTAGACGACGGCGCGCATCCGGCGGTGGAACTGGCCCGGTGCCGAGGACAGCAGGGCGGCCACCTGCTCGTACTGACCGGGCCTGCGCTCGCGCGCCGCGTAACTCAGCTGTTCCTCCAGCGGATACGCCGGTGAGACCACCGGCGCGACGGTGGCCAACAGCGCCGCGGGCGAGGATGCGGAGATCTGCCGCCTCGGTCCGGGTGTGAGCAGCAGGGTCGCTTCGGTGAGGGTGGCGTAGGCGGTCAGCGAACCGTGGTCACCGATCACCCAGTCCGCCGCGATCAGAGGCGCCTGCCAGTCCGCCTCGGGCGGCAGGACCGCGATGCCCCGGCCCCGGCACCCGGCCAGCCAGCTCTGCACCTGCCACGTGCCGTGACCGGCGAACACGTTCGGATGAATCAGCAGCGCCACCCGGTAGCTGGGGCCGAAAGGCCGACTCAACAGCTGTGGCAGCAGCGAGTCGAGCCGTCCGAAGGTGGAGGCGGGTCCCCAGGTTGAAGGGATGAGCACGAGGCGTTCCCCGGCACCTATCCCCAGCGCCTGGCGGAACTGCTCACGGCGCGGCAGGCCCGCCAGGATGCGGTCGACGCAGGGATCCCCCACGACGTCGGCCGCCGGCAGTGCCTCCGGGCAGGAGCGCGCCAGCTCCGTGAGATCCCGCTCGTGCGCGTACACGACCGCGCCGGGCCTCATGCGCCCCTCGTGCAGCAGTTGCTGACGGCTCATCATCCCCGGCACCGGCTCTACTCCCGGCGGCAGCGACGAGGCGTCTGTCTGCGGTTTGATGTGGCCGGCCCCGTGCGAGATTCGCAGTACCGGAGCCTTCAACTCGTGCACGCCCCGTGCCCCGGCGGCAAGCGCCAAGTCGAACTCGGCCCGCAGGGCCTCCTCCCACGGCACTGTGGTGATGCCCAGACTCCACAGATACTGCGGAACGCCGCTCCCGAAGGCGTGCGGCGCGGCGGTGAAGACGACCTGGATACGGAGATCGGCCTCCAGCAACGCGAAGACCTCACGCAGGCGCTGCGCGAACGTCACCGTGTGGACGACGACCAGCACCCGCTTGCAGTCCTGTACGGTCAGCCACTGACCTTGTTCGATCAGAGCCGATTTGGTGGTTTTGACAGACACAACGGTCCCCCATGTTTGTCGGCTGCGTACAGCAGTCGGCAGAGGGATTCCCGACCCGCACTTCGGTTTCCTTGCAGCGTCCTTGCAGCAACCTTGCCCGGCACTAAGACCCGTGCGCGCTGCGCGCTGTTGCCGCCAAAGCCTCAGCGGGAAGCCGAGCGCGCGCTGCCTCCACGGCGCAGCGCGCGGGCGCACAGGCCGATGAGGGTGGCGTTGACGAGCGCCCCGAACGCCACGGCGACGACAATCATCGCGGTGTTGTCGGGCAGCGCGAGCAGCACCAGGCTCGCCGGCGCGGTCGCGAAAATCGGGATGACGCCCGCCATGGACTCGTCCGTGCTGTCGGTGGCGCTGACCACGAGCGCCCACACGAGCAGCGCGGCGCAGACGGCGAGGTAGACAAGGGCGAAGATGTCGCCGAGGGCGTGGCGCAGTCGGCGGGAAACGGAAGCGGATGCGGATGCGGAAGCGGACATGGCAGTGCACTCCTTGACGGCGATGGTGGTGCGGACTTGTTGTTCGGGCACCTGGCTGTTCGGGCACCGGGTTGTTCGGACATGGGGTTGTTCAGACACCGGGCTGTTCAGACACCCGGCGGGTTCGGGCGGGCGAGCCCGAGGTCGTACGCGAGGATCGTGGCCTGCACCCGGTCGCGCAGTTCGAGCTTGCGCAGCAGCGCGTTCACATGGGACTTCACGGTGCCGACGGTGATGCCGAGTTCCGCGGCGATCTCCGTGTTGTTGAGTCCGGACGCGACCAGCGTGAGGACGAACCGCTCGCGGCCCGTCAGGCTGTCCAGCTCACGTAGACCGCTGCCGGCCCGGATCCCGGCGCCCGCTCCGGACGCGTAGTGGCCGATGAGGCGACGGGTCGCGGACGGGGCGAGGACGCTCTCGCCGGCGGCCACCACCCGGATGCCGTTGAGCAGTTCGGGGGCGTGCACGTCCTTGAGCAGGAACCCGGAGGCGCCGGCGCGCAGCGCGTCGAAGACGTACGCGTCGAGGTCGAAGGTGGTCAGCACCAGGACGCGGGGCGCGTTCGGCCGGCCGGTGATGATCCGGGTGGCGGCGATGCCGTCCAGTCCGGGCATCCGGACGTCCATGACGATCACGTCGGGTGCCAGTTCTTCGGCGAGACGTACGGCGGCGGCGCCGTCGGCGGCCTCGCCGACGACCGTCATGTCGTCCTCGGCGTCGATCACGGCGGCGAACCCCGCCCGTACGACACCCTGATCGTCCACGACCAACACACTGAGGCTCGCCGGACTGCTCGTCGGACTGTTCATCGAACCGCTGGCCGGACTGCTCGTCGAGCCGCTCATCGAACCGCTCATCGGTCCCTCTTCTCGTCGCCTTGATCGAGCGGCAACCGGAGACGAAGCATGCCCGCCGGTTCGGTGGTCAGGGTGCCGCCGAGCGCGGCGACCCGCGCCGACAGCCGCTCCCGTACGACGGGCAGGGCCGCACGCGGCACCCCGGTGGCGGCGAGCGTCAACGTGTCGTCCGCCGCGTCGAGTTCGAGCGTCGCGGGCTCCTCGCCGCCGGCCGACAGCACCGTCTCGGCGGCGTGGTAGGCGGCCAGGTCCACCGCGGTGGGCAGCCGCTCCGGTACGCGGTCGGTCAGCCGTATCTCCACGTCGCGGCCGGTCGCCCGGCACTGCTGGGCGAGCAGGTCGAGGGCCTGGAGGGTGGGCTGCGGCCGCAGTTCGGGCCCGGTCTCACCTTCTCGTACGGTGTCGAGCAAGGCGCGCATGGCCGCCAGGGCCTCGCGGGCGCGTTCGGCGGTGGTGTCGAGCCGGCCCGCCTCCGCCTCCGCGACCATGTCGGTGGTGCGGATGAGCACGGTGGTCTCCAGTCCCCCGGCGATCCGGCGGCGCTCGGCCCACGCGTCCCGTACGGCCTCGCCGGTCCAGACGGCGAGGCGCTCCTCGCGGGCGCCCCGGGCCGCCCGAACGCGCCGCCCCCGCAGGGTGCCGCCCCACCGGGCCGCGCCGATCGCCAGGGACGCCCCGGCGACGGCGTACGCGACGACCGCCCAGACGGGAACGGTCGTGCCCCGGTCCAGGACAGCGGCGGTGATGGCGGTCGCGTGCACGGCCGCGCCCACGGCCGCGGCGCCGATCACACGGCCCCACCGGCGGTCTTCCGGGCCGTTGCCGTTACGGGCCGCGTCCGCGGCGAGAGCCGCGCAGGTGGCGAGCATGCTCAGCGCGGGCGGCAGCAGGACGGGACCGCCGTACTCACCCGCCGCCATCGCCACCGGCCAGAGCAGCGCCAGACCGAACAGGGCACCGAGGGCGACGCGGGGCGACCGGCGCAGCCACAGCAGCGCGACGGCCTGCGCCGCCGCCAACAACGCGAACAGCACGCCCGCCGACACCTGCGACCCGGTCGACGTGGACTCCGACCGGATGACCAGCGTCGGGAGCAGCGGCTGGAGGCAGAGCCCGACGGCGGCCACGACCTGCGCCGGCCGGTAGCCCCGCGTCACGTCCGGCTCGACGGGGGCGGCGGTGCGGCCGGGCAGCACCGCACGTACCTCCCATCCGCCCTCCTCGGTGGGGCCGCTGGTCAGCGTGCCGCCCGCCTCCCGCGCACGGGACCGCAGAAAGCCCTGGCCGCGCCCCGAGCCGAGGCCCGCCCCGTGCGCGGCGGCACCGGCCGGCGGTACGGCGCTGGTGACGACGACGTCGGTACGGGTGTCCCCGTACCGGCAGAGCACCGTCGTACGCGCCCCGGGGGCATGCCGCGCCACGTTCGTCAGGGCCTCGCGCACGATGCCGTACGCCGCGTCCGCGACGGCGCCGTCCGGCAGGGGGCCGATCTCGCAGTCGACCCGCTGGTCCAGCCGCCGGAACCCGGCGACCAGATCCCGCAGCCGCTCCTCCGGCGACGGCAGGTCCTCCCGCGAGGGTGCCGGGGCCCGTACGGCGCCGAGCGCCCGGGTGACCTCACGGCCGGTCTCGGCGGCGAACTCCAGCGCCTCGTCGGCCAGTTCGGGCCGCCGCTCGCGCAGCCCGAGCGCCGCCCCGGCCGTGACCACCACGGCCGTCAGATGGTGGGCGCTGACGTCGTGCAACTCCCGCTCCATCCGACGCCGCTCGACGGCCGGCAGCCGGTGCCGCTCGGCCTCGGCCCGCTTCAGCAGCCGTTCGGCCACCCACCGCGCCCGCCGGTTCCGCCGCACCAGCAGCCCGGCACCGCACGCGGCGACGTACAGCAGGGCGGTCAGAACGAGATCGAGCCCGTCCCGCTCGCTGAGTCCGTGCAGGCTGACGCCGTGCAGCAGTTGCCAAGCGGCGAGTGCCACCACGCAGAGCACGGCGGTGAAGGTGTCACGCCCGGTCGCCACGGCGTACAGGGCGAGCGCGACACCGGCGGTCCCGAGCACGGCCACGGCTCCAGTGGGCGTCGGCCCGGCACCCAGCGCACAGGCGACGACAACCACGACAAGCACACCCACCGGCCGCCCGGCACGCAGCACCAACGCACCCCCGACCAGCCCGGCGACCAGCACCACGACAAGCAGATCAACCGCCCTGGGCACGTCCCCACGCACAAGCCCCGCCCCCGGCCACACCACGGCCTGGGCGCATATCAACAGGACCGGAGCCAGCCGGTCGTCGGTTCGATTCATAACAAGATCAAGGCTATGACCCGGGCCCAGTACCCCAACTCGGGCTGAAGGCGGATTCGGCTCTCTTACCTGGGTTGCAGAACCGACCGGCCGAACACCCCGAAGACGCACGCCACCCGCGCACTGGGGGGCCCTGCGGCGCCGTTCACCATCCCCAACTACCCGACCAGCTCGGGAGAAAAGCAAAAGCCCCAGATCACGGCGAGTGAGTTCTGGGGCCTTCACAGAGCCGCCTTCGGGATTCGAACCCGAGACCTACGCATTACGAGACCGGGAAGGGCCGTGCTACCTACTGCCGCACGGTGCTGCGTAGTTGCATCACATCTGGTCAGAGGACGTGCGGCAATCTTCCCCGTACCACTCCGTGTTGCGCCGTCCAAAGGCGTCTGTCCACCGGCCGTCCACCGGCAAGGCTGGCCTCCGGCCACTGGGCCGCCCGCCACAAGCGCCTCGGCTCTAGGCAGTGCCGTCTGTGCGCTGTTCGCCGCACCGGCTGTTGCAAACCTACAAGTCACCGGGGCGCGTCCACCTCTACGAGCCCTGCGGGGAATAGCACCTGCAATGGGAGCCACCATGTGGTGCCGTTCCTTCATGACTGGGAGGTGTTAGCCACCCGACACTGGCGCCCGATGGCGGGGGCCGAACCCGCCCGGGCTCTGACCGCGTTAGAGCAAGAGGTACGGGCCGGTAGGAAGCTGATGCCTGGCGGGATCTTCAACTATCGCGGGCCGTCCCGCGCGACGTTGGCCGGGATGTGAACGGCGGGCACACCGCGGTCGCCCCGGCGCTCCAGCCCTCACGGCACTGCCCGCCGAATGTTCAAGGAGATTATCGGGAGTAGCGGCACGTTACCTGATCGCCTACTCCTCCAGAGCGCGCGGCACCTACAAGCTGGAGCGCGTTTCCAGTTTCCTCTTCTCATCGGAAACAGGAAACATCCAACTCACCGGCCAAGTCCGTGGGATGCTTCCTTCGGTAAGGGGCTGACCATACTTCCGCTCGATCGCATAGCCGTGCACCCGAAGAGCAGAAAAGCCTCACAAGGCATACCTCTCGCAGTCTTATCGGCTCGTCTCTATTGACGTTTCGCGCAACAGAGGAACTTGGAATCATGAAAAGGGATACCCTCGATTTCGGTAGCGAGCTGCGCCGACGGCGGACCGAGAAGAAAATCACCCTGGGCACGCTCTCTATTCAGCTGTTCTGCAGCCCAAGCCATCTCAGCAAGGTGGAGACAGGGAAGACTAAAGCAAACCTTCGATTCGGCAGGATCTGCGATGATGCGCTGGAAGCACAAGGCGAACTGGTAGCGCTTCTCGAGGGCGAGGAAACGATGGAAGAACGCCCCACCGACATCAATTTAATTTTCGGTCTCCCTGCTTCGCCCTCTCATTTCGTAGGGCGCCCGCAGGAGCTGCAAAGGGTCGCAGATCACCTCTCTGGCGCGCTCCAAGGCAACCTGTGCGTAATCAGCGGTATGGCCGGCGTGGGCAAGACCGCCCTGGCGCTCCAGGGGGCCTGGGCAGCGTCGAAGTCCTTTCCCGACGGATGCTTCTTCCTCGACTTCAGCGAAACGTCGCCCTACGGCGCGCGAGAGGTGCTCAGCTCCTTGCTCCAGCTGATCGGGGTTCCTGAGGAGCGACTTCCTTCCCGGCCTGACGCCCTGGCCAACCTCTGGCGCAGCAGGACTCGTGACAAGCGCCTGCTGCTCGTACTCGACAACGTGCGCAGCACGGCGGACGTCGCTCCGCTGCTCTCGTCCGAGCCCGGTTGCAAGGTGATCGTGACCAGCCAGAAAAGCCTCAGCGCTCTCGAAGAAGCGACCCGCGTGCCCGTGGGGGTACTGACCGATACGGAGGCCGGGGCGCTGTTCCGTAAGGCCGGAGGGGAGCGGACAGCCTGCGCTCCCGAAGCAGTGGTCCGCGCCGTCGTCGAGTACTGCGGCCGACTACCACTCGCCGTCCGAATCGTCGCCGCCCGGCTCCGCAGCGGATCGATGCGGAGCGTGGCCGAGCTCGAAGTGAGGCTGTCGCACGAGGCTCATAGGCTTGAGCTGCTCGATGACGGTGACCGCAGCGTGGCCGCCGCGCTCACCGTATCGTGTCACTATCTGAGCGGGGAGCAACGTCGGGTTCTTGCGCTGCTGGCACTGCATCCTGGGCTGGCCGCCGATCTTCACGATGTGGCAGTCCTGGCAGACGTCGCCCCGCTTCGCGCCGCGACGCTCGTGGACAGCCTTGCGGACGCCCACCTGGTGACCCACGAGTCGTCGCGCCGTGTGAGCATGCATGACCTTGTACGACAGTTCGCCCGAGTCGAACTCCTGGCTCATCTGACAGTGGAGGAGCAGCACGCTGCCCTTCGGCGTCTGCTGGAGCACGGCCTTCGTCTCGCAGTGGCCGCAGACAAGTTGCTTACTCCCCAGCGCTTCCGGCCGCCAGTCATCCTTGACGACTTTCCCGAGGGAGCATGGGCGTTCAGCGACCGAGCGGCAGGGGTCCTCTGGCTGGAGTCGGAGTGGCGGGGTCTCGTTGCGCTGTGCGAGACAGCTGCCGAACTTGGCCTCCACTCCTTGTGCTGGCAGCTGGCTTTCACCCTGCGCGACTTCTTCTTCCTCACGAAACGGTGGGGTCCTTGGATCGAGACCCATACGAGGGCAGTCGAATCCGCCCGTACGGCGGGGGCTCGGACGTGGCTGGCCATCAGTCTGAGCAACCTCGGGGTCGCGCACTCGGACCGGGGAGATCTCACCATGGCTGTCGGCTATTTCCAACAGGCATTGGTGCTGTATCAAGAGCTGGGCGATGACGACGGTGTGGTGAATTCCGTCTCCAACTTGGCCTGGACCCAGCTCTATCTGGGCGAATACGAAAACTGCATGGACGGCCTTCATACCGCGCTGAAGTATTACCGGCGCATGGAGAACAGGCGGAATGCCGCCATTACGCTCCGCGGAATCGCGCTACTGGAGGCAGAGCTTCGGCTCTGCCCCTCCGCCGTCGAGCACGCACAGCAGGCCCGAGTGGAATTTCATGCCTTGGGGCTGGAGCTGGATGCCGTGATGTCGGTGAACTGCGCCGCTTGGGCTCATTTCCAGTCCGGCGACCACCG
>NZ_JBHUZM010000156.1:0-16525 GCF_042667665.1 Streptomyces sp. NPDC057307
GCCCCGCCCCCCCCCCCCCCCCGCCGCGGCGGGGCGCGTTCGCCCCCCCCGCCGCCCCCGCCGGCGCGCGACTCCGCCTCGTCGTCCAGCCGCAGCGTCAGGGAGATCCGCTTGCGCGGGATGTCGACCTCCCGCACCTTCACCTTCACCACGTCGCCCGGCTTCACGACATCGCGCGGGTCCTTCACGAACGTCTTCGACATCGCCGACACATGGACCAGCCCGTCCTGGTGCACACCGATGTCCACGAACGCCCCGAACGCCGCCACGTTCGTGACCACGCCCTCCAGCACCATCCCGGCGGTGAGGTCGCCGATCTTCTCGACACCGTCCTTGAACGTCGCCGTCTTGAACGCGGGGCGCGGGTCCCGGCCCGGCTTCTCCAGCTCGCGCAGGATGTCCGTGACCGTCGGCAGACCGAACGCGTCGCTGACGAAGTCGGCGGGCCGCAGCGAGCGCAGCGCGCCCGCGTTGCCCATCAGCGTCGCGACCTCGCTGCCGGTCGTCTTCACCATCGCGCGGACGACCGGATACGCCTCCGGGTGGACGGACGACGCGTCCAGCGGATCGTCGCCGTCCCGGATCCGCAGGAAGCCCGCGCACTGCTCGTACGCCTTCGGCCCCAGCCGTGCCACGTCCTTCAGCGCCCGCCGTGAGCGGAACGGCCCGTTGGAGTCCCGGTGGGAGACGATGTTCTCGGCGAGACCGGCGCCGATGCCGGACACCCGCGAAAGCAGCGGCGCGGACGCCGTGTTGACGTCGACGCCGACGCCGTTCACACAGTCCTCGACGACCGCGTCGAGCGAGCGTGAGAGCTTCACCTCGGACAGGTCGTGCTGGTACTGGCCGACGCCGATGGACTTGGGGTCGATCTTGACCAGCTCGGCGAGCGGGTCCTGGAGGCGCCGGGCGATCGAGACGGCGCCGCGGATCGACACGTCGAGGTCGGGCAGCTCCTGGGAGGCGAACGCCGAGGCGGAGTACACGGAGGCGCCCGCCTCCGAGACCATCACCTTCGTGAGCTTCAACTCCGGGTGTTTCGCGATCAGTTCGCCCGCCAGCTTGTCCGTCTCGCGGGACGCCGTGCCGTTGCCGATGGCGATCAGGTCGACGGAGTGCTCGGCGCAGAGCCGCGCGAGTTTCGCCAGGGACTCGTCCCACTTGTTCGCCGGGACGTGCGGATAGATCGTGTCGATGCCGACGACCTTGCCCGTCGCGTCGACGACGGCGACCTTGACCCCCGTACGGAAACCGGGGTCCAGCCCGAGCGTGGCACGCGTCCCCGCGGGCGCGGCCAGCAGCAGATCGCGCAGGTTCGACGCGAAGACCCGTACCGCCTCGTCCTCGGCGGCCGTCCGCAGCCGGAGGCGCAGGTCGATGCCGAGGTGGACGAGGATCCGGGTGCGCCAGGCCCAACGGACCGTGTCGGCCAGCCACTTGTCGCCGGGCCGGCCGCGGTCCGCGACGCCGAAGCGGCGGGCGACCATGTTCTCGTACGCGCTCGGGCCCGGCAGCGCGTCGGCGTCGTCGGACTCCGGCTCCAGGCTGAGGTCCAGGACCTCTTCCTTCTCGCCCCGGAAGAGCGCGAGCATGCGGTGCGAGGGGAGGGCGGTGAAGGCTTCGGCGAAGTCGAAGTAGTCCGCGAACTTGGCGGCGGGCCCCTCCGTCGCGTTGCCCTTGCCCTCACGGACCTTCGCCGTGAGCCGGCCGCGCGTCCACATGCGCTCCCGCAGCTCACCGATGAGGTCGGCGTCCTCGGAGAAGCGCTCGGTGAGGATGGCGCGTGAGCCGTCCAGCGCGGCGGCGGCGTCCGCGACACCCTTCTCGGTGTCGACGAACGCCGCCGCGGCCGTCAGAGGGTCCACCGACGGATTGTTCAGCAGGCCCTCGGCGAGCGGTTCGAGGCCGGCCTCACGGGCGATCTGCGCCTTCGTGCGCCGCTTGGGCTTGAACGGCAGATAGATGTCCTCAAGCCGCGACTTGGTGTCGGCGGCCCGGATCTGCGCCTCCAGAGCCTCGTCCAGCTTGCCCTGCTCGCGTACGGACTCCAGGATCGCCGTCCGGCGCTCCTCGAGTTCGCGCAGGTAGCGCAACCGCTCCTCGAGCGTGCGCAACTGCGCGTCGTCGAGCATCTCGGTCGCTTCCTTGCGGTACCGAGCGATGAACGGCACGGTCGACCCGCCGTCCAGCAGCTCGACGGCCGCCTTCACCTGCCGCTCGCGTACGCCGAGTTCCCCGGCGATCCTGCCTTCGATGGACGTCGTCACGTTCTCCCCGACTCGGCTCTCGTGCTGGCTGTGCTTGTGCCTGCATTGTGCCGGGTGGCCGGGGGCCGTGTCGCGCGCCCTCTCGGAGAGAGGGGCCCTGGCGGGACCTGACGGGGGTCAGGCGCGGCGGGCGCGGCCGCCGCCGCGGGAGCCGCCGCTGAACAGCTTGGCGACGAGCCGGAACGGCAGGGTGACCACGGTGGCGATGGCGCCACCGACGGCGCGAAGTGCATCTGCGATGGCACGCATGACGGAAACCTCCTGGTAGCTGTGCGGGTCTGCCGTAACGACCCACACTCTCCGGTTTGCCGCTCAGCGCGCTCGCAAACATCAGCCCTTTCCGACGAGGTCCTCCGGGAACGCGCCGGCGCCGGCCGCGGCCAGGAGGAATCCCCGCCCCAGCTCGGTGAGCCGCTCCACCCCGTCGGCGCCCAGATACTCGTACGGCGCGCCGTCCAGCCGGTCCGTGTGCTCCTCCAGGTCGGCGCGGAGCGCGGTCCCCGCCCCGGTCAGCTCGCCCGCGTCGTCCAGCAGCCCGCGCTCCCGCAGCCGCCCTGCGGCGGCGTCCCAGTCCGCACGGTGCCAGCCCCGCGTACCGAGCACCCAGCGCGGGGACATGCCCTTGCCGGTCGCCGTATGGCTGACGAGCGCCTCGACCGGGTCGAGCCCGGCGGACAGCAGCGCGGTGAGATGGCCGTCGCCGCGGTGTTCGCGCAGCAGCGTCGCCGCGTGCCAGTAGGCGAGGTGCGGCTCCTCGGGGACCGGCAGATCGGCGTGCGCGGCGTAGAGCGGCCGGGCGTGTCGGGTGCACGCCTCGGTGGCGCGCAGCGCGAGCCGGGCCGCCTCGGCCATCTCGCCGGACGCGACGACCTCCGCACCGAGGACACGCCGCAGGGTGGAGTCGACGGCGCGCAGCCGGGCGTCGAGCACGGTCTCGGGCGAGGCGACCCGCCACACGGCCGGGATGTGCCGGGCGACCAGCTCGTAGCTGAAGTTGTAGAAGGCGGCGGCGATCACGCCGGGGCCGACCGCGCCCATCGCGGCGCCGCGCCCGGCGAAGTACGCGGCCCTCGGGTCGTCGACCCCCACCCCGGCCAGCTCCTTGCCGAGATCCGGGGAGAAGTAGACCGTCGAGTGGAGCGGATTGACGGCGTTGTGACAGCGGCGTCCGGCGCGCGGGGCGAGAGTGGTCATGCCCGTACGTTACCGACTGGTCGGTACGGTCGGTAGCCCCGGTGTCCCCGCAACCGGGGCGCCCCCGGGGCAGCCCCTCAGTCCCGCACCGTCCACCCGAACCGCGGCGTCCTGCGCTCCAGGAACGCCGCCACGCCCTCCGCCCGGTCCCCGCTGCCGCGCGCCTGCCCGTCCCAGTACGCGTCCCGGTCCTCGCGCCCCGTCGCGTACTCCTTCGCCGCCGCCTGGGTGAGCTGCGAGCGCCCGGCCAGTACCCGGGTGAACTCGGCCACCCGCTTGCCCAGTTCGCCCGGCGCGAGCACCTCGTCCACCAGGCCGACCCGCAGGGCCCGCTCGGTCTCGATCAACTCCCCGGAGAACAGCAGGTACTTGGCGGTCGACGGACCGACGAGGGAGACCAGCCGCCGGGTCGACGACGACCGGTAGACGACGCCGAGCTTCGCCGGTGTGATCCCGAACCGCGCGCCCTCCTCCGCGAACCGCAGGTCGCACGCGACCGCCAACTGGGCGCCGCCGCCCACGCAGTAGCCCCGTACGGCCGCCAGCGTCGGCTTGGGGAACGCGGCCAGCGCCTCCTCCGCCGCCACGCTGAGATCCTGCAGCGCGTCGCCGGGCTCGCGCAGCGCCCCGATGTCGGCGCCCGCGCTGAAGGAGTCGCCGGCGCCGGTCAGCACCAGGGCGTGCACGGCGGGGTCGGTGGCCATCCCGGCCAGCAGTTCGGGCAGCGCCCGCCACATCGGCGCGGTCAGCGCGTTGCGCTTGGCGGGATGCGTGATGGTCACGGTGGCGACCCCGTCGGCGACGACGGCGGTCAGCCGTGGCGGCGCGGGTTCGGTGGGCGTGGGCTCCATGCGCCGGATGCTATCCGGGCACCGTGCACCGGTGATCGCGAAGGGGCTGGAAACCGACATGATCGGTCAGCCGTCCAACGGATTCGGGCAACCCCGGACACAATCCATCGATAGGCGCTGACTTCTGTTCAGTGCCCTGGTCCGTCCCACCTGATTCCCAAGACTCGGTGTCCGACGCACAGCGCGCTCGGAGCGCTGGGGAACCGAGGGTGGGTGCCGCGGTGATGGAGAGCCTCGGAAGTGTTCCGGCCAGACCGAAGCCGTACGAGGGGGTCTGGCGGTTCACCGCACCGGCCGTGGAGATCTCCGTGCCGCAGGCGCGGCACGCCGTACGCGACCTGCTGGACCGGCAGGGCGCCCCGGCGTCCGACGAGACCGTCCAGGGGCTGCTGCTGATCGTCTCGGAGCTGGTGACCAATGCCGTACGGCACGCGGCCCTGCTGTCGCCGGAGCTGGCCGTGGAGGTCGCCATCGCCGCCGACTGGGTCCGGGTGTCCGTGGAGGACAACCACCCGTACCGGCCGAAGGCGCTGGAGCGGGACTACGCGCAGACCGGTGGGCGCGGTCTGCTGCTGGTACGGGAGATCACGCTGGAGGCGGGCGGCACCTGCGACGTCGAGCACACGGCGAGCGGCGGGAAGATCGTCTGGGCGCTGCTCCCGCTGACGCCCGACGCCGTGGTGGTGCCCACCCGGGCCCCGGTGATCCAGGAGGCGCGTGAGACCGCGGGCGGTCCCGTCACCAGCCCCCGGCCGGCCCCGTGAGTTCCTGGATCGCCGGGCGCGCCGTGTCCAGCACGGACATGAACCACGCGGAGAACGGCGCCGCGCCGTGCCGCTCGTCCAGCTCGGCCGGTGTGACGAACTCCGTGTCGTGGATCTCCGCCGGGTCCGGCCGCGGCGTCGCCTGCACCAGCCCCACGAAGACGTGGTTGTACTCCTGCTCGACCAGCCCGGACGCCGGGTCCGGGTGGTTGTAGCGGACCGTGCCCGCCTCGGCGAGCAGCGTGGGCGAGATGCCCAGTTCCTCGTACGTCCGCCGGGCCGCGGCGGCGAAGGGCGCCTCGTCCGGATACGGGTGCCCGCAGCAGGTGTTCGACCAGACGCCGGGGGAGTGGTACTTGCCGAGCGCGCGGCGCTGGATCAGCAGCCTGCCCTGCTCGTCGAAGAGGAACACCGAGAACGCCCGGTGCAGCTGACCCGGTGGCTGATGTGCGGCGAGCTTCTCGGCCGTGCCGATGGTGTTGCCGTCCTCGTCGACCAGCTCCAGCATGATCGCTTCTTGTACCCCGTTGGGCGAGCTGCTCGGGGCAGTGACAGGTGTGGTCGGCATAGCCATCCTTCGCTTCGGTCCTCGGCCCTCAAGTCTGCCGTACAAGAGCGTCTTGTCCGCACTTCCGCGAAACGGGCATGTCCTTTCCCGAAACGGGTGTGTCCGCCCCCGCGATGTGCTTCGCGGGGACGGACACGGGTGTTACGTCCCGGCTTCCGCCGGGGTGGGAGCCGTCACGCGGGCGGCGCCTCGCCCGCCCCTTCGGCCCCCTCCGCCGGGGACGGACGCAGGACATAGCCGGTGTAGCCGTACTCCGTGCCGTGCTCGCGGCGCATCGCGATCTCCGCGCGGGTCACGGCGAGCGCCCGATCCATGCCGGGCGCCCGCCGGTCGGCCGAGTCGGCCCGCTCGCCGAGCGGCCCGTAGTACTCGTCCCAGTCGCTCTCCGGCTGCCGGTACACCTCCAGCACGGTGTATCCGGCGGCGACGGCCGCCGCCGTGTTCTCCTCGGTCGTACGGAGCGCGTACTGGCCGTCCCAGAAGGCACGTGCCTCTGCGTTCGGTTCGGCCTTCGTCCACTCGCACTCGGTGACGACCAGGGCGCCGCCGGGGGCCAGCAGCCGTCGCCAGCGGCCGAGGCCGTTGTCGAAGCCGATGGAGTAGACGGAACTCTCCGCCCATACCAGGTCGAACGCCCCGTCCGGATAGGGGAGTTCGGCCATGTCCGCCGTCCGCGTGCTGATCGATCCGGTGAGCCCGCGGGCGGCGGCGGCGCGCCGCAGCTCGTCGAGGAACGGCTCGTGCAGATCGACGGCCGTCACCCGCGCGCCGGCCTCGGCGGCCAGCAGGAGCGACACCCGGCCGGGGCCGCAGCCCAGGTCGAGCGCGCGCGGACGGGACGGCAGCGGTCCGGCGAAGGACAGCAGCCGCCGGGTGGTGGCGTCGGAGCCGGGACCCTGCCGCGGCAGACCGTGGTGCAGGGCGAAGAAGGCGTCGAGTTCGGCATCGGCGGAGTGAGCCGACGCGTCGTGTGTGTCGTTGTCGGACAACGTGAGCAACCCTTGTGTGTGAGGGGCTGCGGCCGACGCGGGACCGGTGTGGTGCGTCCGGTCAGCCGGCAGCCCGGAAGCTGGGGAAGGACCGTGTGCCGCGCGTGGCGACCTCCACTGCGACGGTCATCAACCTCAGCTCCTCTCACGACGGGGGAGACACCGGCGTCTCCGGCCGGGACTCTAACAGGGCTCGCCCGGCGGTCCCACCGGATTACCGGCCCCCGCCGGCCGCCCCGCCGGCCCCGCCCTCAGTGACAGAGATTCGCCTCGTGCTCCGCGTGCCCCACCGGCTCCAGCTGGAAGGTGCAGTGCTCCACGTCGAAGTGGTCGCCGAGGCACCCCTGCAGATCGTGCAGCATCCTCTCGTGCCCGACGCTGCTCAGCACGGACTGGCTCACCACCACGTGCGCCGAGAGGACCGGCATGCCCGAGGTGATCGTCCAGGCGTGCAGGTCGTGCACGTCCTCCACGCCGGGGAGTGCCACTATGTGCGCCCTGACCTCGGCCATGTCCACGCCCTTGGGCGCCGCCTCCAGCAGCACGTTCAGCGTCTCGCGCAGCAGCTTCACGGTCCTCGGGACGATCATCAGACCGATCACCAGGGACGCGATCGGGTCGGCCGCCTGCCAGCCGGTGGTCAGGATGACCGTCGCCGAGATCAGGACGGCGACCGAGCCGAGGGTGTCGGCCAGCACCTCCAGATACGCGCCGCGCACATTGAGGCTCTCCTTCTGCCCGCGCATCAGCAGGGAGAGGGAGATCAGGTTGGCGACCATGCCGACGGCCGCGAAGATGATCGTGAGCCCGCCCTTGGTGTCGGCGGGGGTGATGAAGCGCTCGACCGCCTCGAAGAGCAGGAAGCCGCCGACACCGAGCAGCAGCAGACAGTTGGCGAGCGCGGCCAGGATCTCGGCGCGGGCCAGGCCGAACGTGCGGTTGCCGGTCGACGGCCGGTTCGCGAAGTGGACCGCCAGCAGCGCCAGGGCCAGACCGACCGCGTCGGTCGCCATGTGCGCGGCGTCGGCGATCAGGGCCAGGGAGTCGGACGCGATACCACCGATGATCTCCATGACCATGACGGACAGGGTGATCCCCAGCGCGATCCGCAGCCGCCCCTTGTACGCGGCGGTCGCGGTCCCCGGCGGCGGCGCACCGCCGTGCGTGTGCCCGTGATCGTGCCCAGCCCCCATGAGGTTGCCTCCCGGTCAGTTCGATCGTGCCGACGCGGCCCAGTGAACTACGGGTGGGGGGTATCGAGCAACACGGGACTGAACACCGTTGTCATTCCCTCTGACCTGCGGGAATGCCCGCAGGTCAGCGGAGCGGCAAGATCTTTTACGGGTCAGTCGGCGGGCAGCTCGGGGTGGCACAGCCGCCAGCCCTCCCACGCCGATTCGACCATTTCGCGTACCCCGCGCCGGGCCGTCCAGCCCAGGTCCCCGGTGATCGACTCGACCGACGCGACGGCCTTCGCGGCGTCGCCCGCCCGGCGCGGCTCCACGACCGGGGGAGTCGTACGCCCCGTGACCTCGGCCACCAGATCCGCGAGTTCACGCACCGACACGCCCTCGCCGCGCCCGATGTTGTACGTCAGGTCGCCGGGCACCTCCTGCGCGGCCAGCCGCCGGGCCACCGCGAGATGGGCGTCGGCGAGATCCGCGACATGGATGTAGTCCCGTACGCAGGTGCCGTCCGGCGTCGGATAGTCGTCGCCGAAGATCCGCATCGGCTCACCGCGAGTGATCCGGTCGAAGAACATCGGGATGATGTTGAACACCCCGGTGTCCGCCAGCTCTGGGCGCGCGGAGCCCGCCACGTTGAAGTAGCGCAGACACGCGGTGGACAGCGAGTGGGCCCGGCCGGTGGCGCGTACCAGCCACTCGCCCGTGAGCTTCGTCTCGCCGTACGGGTTGATCGGCACGGCCGGGGTCCGCTCGGTGATCAGCTCCACATCGGGCACGCCGTACACGGCCGCCGACGACGAGAACAGGAACCGCTCCACCCCCGCGTCGACCACGGCCTCCAGCAGCACGGTGAGACCGTGCACATTCTCCCGGTAGTAGGCGAGCGGCTGCTCGACCGATTCGCCGACCTGCTTCTTGGCGGCGAGATGCACCACACCCGTCACGGCATGGTCGGCCAGCGCCCGGTCGACGACCTCCCGGTCGAGCAACGAGCCCCGCACCAGAGGGATTTCGGCGGGCAGTCGGTCCGCGACGCCGGACGAGACGTTGTCGAGGACCACGACCCGTTCACCCGCCTCGGTCATGGACCGCGCCACGTGCGCGCCGATGTATCCCGCTCCACCTGTGATCAGCCAAGTCATGCCGTCACCATAGAGGCTGCCGCGAGACGGCCCCGGTGGTCGTACGGTTACCGGACGTTCACCTGGCGGTCGCGGCTTCGACGGTGCAGACCGTGCGGAGTCGGATATGTCTTACGGGACCCGCGCGGGTCCCTGACGGCCACGGTTTGTGAGGCGGGGCACCCATCGACAATGATGATCTCCCGGCGGGTCGGAATTGGCCCGGCTCATGGCGTCCGGGGCGTGAACGGGCAGTGAACTCGGTCTTCCGTTCATCCGATAGCCTCTGCCGACATGCCGCCGACCCGCATCCCGGGCAGAGCCGCCGCGCGGCCGCCCCGCAGTGTCAAGGAGTGAATTCGTCTGTCGACCGCCATCCTCACCGGTACGCCGGTACCCGGATCGCCGCTCGAAGGCGATCTGCGGTCGCTGGGATTCGACGTACGCACCGCGCCCGACGCGGCGACGGCCCTCGGCCTGCTCGCCTCGGCACCCGCCGCCGACCGCGTCGCCCTCGTGGACCAGCGCTTCGTCGGTCATCTCCACGCCCTGCGGCTGGCGTTGACGGACCCCCGGTTCCCGGCCGCGGCCGTCACCGGCGCGCTGACCGCCCAACCCGAGGCACGTGCCGCGCTGTCCAGGGCGCTGACCACCGCGACCGACGGCGCCGCCGCGGACCGTGCGGACGCCCCCGCCGTACGCACCGGTGGCGCCGGCCTCGCGACCGAGGCCGGCCAGACCGGCACGCACACCGCGCCCACGACCTCCGAACTCCCGCTCGCCGACCGGGTGGGCGCCGCGCTGGAGGCCGACGGCACCGCCGTACAGCACCCCGAACTCGGCTCTCTCGTCGCCGCCGTCCCCACCGGACGGACCGAACGCGAACAGGCGCTCGCCGCCGTCTCGGCCGTCGACGACGAGGCCGTACGGCTGCGTTCCGCAGTGAAGGCGCGCGACGGTTTCTTCACCACCTACTGCATCAGCCCCTACTCCCGCTACCTCGCCCGCTGGTGCGCCCGGCGCGGACTGACGCCCAACCAGGTCACCACCGCGTCCCTGTTCACCGCCCTGATCGCGGCGGGCTGCGCGGCCACCGGCACCCGCGGCGGCTATGTCGCGGCCGGACTGCTGCTGCTCTTCTCCTTCGTACTCGACTGCACCGACGGCCAGCTCGCCCGCTACTCGTTGCAGTACTCGACGATGGGCGCCTGGCTGGACGCGACCTTCGACCGGGCCAAGGAGTACGCGTACTACGCGGGTCTCGCGCTCGGCGCCGCCCGCGGCGGCGATGACGTATGGGCACTCGCGCTCGCCGCGATGGTCCTGCAGTCCGTACGTCACTTCGTGGACTTCTCCTTCAACGAGGCCAACGCCGACAGCACCGCCGCGACGGTCAACGGCAAGGCCGTCGTCGGCACCCCCACCACCGCCCTGTCCAGCAGGCTCGACAGCGTCGGCTGGACCGTCTGGGTGCGCCGGATGATCGTCCTGCCGATCGGCGAGCGCTGGGCGATGATCGCCGTCCTCACCGCCGTCACCACACCCCGGATCGTCTTCTACGCGCTCCTCGTCGGCTGCGGCTTCGCCGCCTGCTACACCACCGCCGGCCGGGTCCTGCGCTCGGTGACCCGCCGGGCCGTCCGCACCGACCGGGCCGCCCAGGCGCTCGCCGACCTCGCCGACACCGGACCGCTCGCCGAACTGGTCGCCCGCGTGGTGCGGCGCCCGGCCCGCGCGATGCCCGGCGTGCTGGCGCTCCTGATCGCCGTCGCGGGCGGCGCCGCCGCCGTCGCCATGGCCGCCTTCGGCCCGCTCGACAGCCCCGTACTCGTCGTCGGCGCCCTGATCTACGTCGTGACCTCCGGGATCGCCGTCGCCCACCGCATGGGCGGCCCGCTCGACTGGCTCATCCCGCCGGTCTTCCGGGCGACCGAGTACGGCGCGATCCTGCTCCTCGCCGCCCGCGCGGACGTCCCCGGCGCCCTGCCCGCGGCGTTCGGGCTGGTCGCGGCGGTCGCCTACCATCACTACGACACGGTGTACCGCATCCGTGGCGGCGCCGGAGCCCCGCCCCGCGGGCTGGTCCGCTCCCTCGGCGGACACGAGGGCCGCACGCTGCTCGTCGCCGTACTCGCCGCGTTCTCCACGGCCGCGTTCGACCTTCCGTCGGAACTGACGGTGGTCGCCGTCGTCGTCGCCGTGATCGCGCTCGCGGAGTCCATCCAGTTCTGGGTGTCCTCCGGAGCCCCCGCCGTACACGACGAAGGAGAAACCGCATGATCGGCCTCGTACTGGCGGCAGGTGCCGGAAGGCGCCTGCGCCCCTACACCGACACGCTGCCCAAGGCCCTCGTGCCCGTGGACGGCGACACGACCGTCCTCGACCTGACGCTCGGCAACTTCGCCGAGATCGGGCTCACCGAGGCCGCGATCGTCGTCGGCTACCGCAAGGAGGCCGTGTACGAGCGCAAGGCCGCCCTGGAGGCGAAGTACGGCCTCACCCTCACCCTCGTCGACAACGACAAGGCCGAGGAGTGGAACAACGCCTACTCCCTCTGGTGCGCCCGTGACGTCATCAAACGCGGTGTGATCCTCGCCAACGGCGACACCGTCCACCCCGTCTCCGTCGAGCGCACACTGCTCGCCGCCCGCGGCGAGGGCCGGAAGATCATCCTCGCCCTCGACGCGGTGAAGCAGCTCGCCGACGAGGAGATGAAGGTCATCACCGAGGCGGACAAGGGCGTACGGCGCATCACGAAGCTGATGGACCCCGCCACCGCCAGCGGCGAGTACATCGGCGTCACCCTCATCGAGCCCGAGGCCGCCGACGAACTCGCCGACGCCCTCAAGGCCACCTTCGAGCGCGACCCCGACCTCTACTACGAGGACGGCTACCAGGAACTCGTGAACAGAGGCTTCACCATCGACGTCGCCCCCATCGGCGACATCCCCTGGGTGGAGATCGACAACCACGACGACCTCGCGAAGGGCCGTGTCATCGCGTGCCAGTACTGACCCGACTCATCCCGTCCCCGGTCGTCGTCGACATCACGCGCGGCGCCCTGGACGATCTGGCCGGCCTCCTCGCCGACCAGCGGATCTCCGCCTCCGGCAAGCTCGCCATCGCGATCAGCGGCGGCTCGGGGCAGGCGCTGCGCGAGAAGCTGTCGCCGGTGCTGCCCGGCGCCGCCTGGTACCCGGTCGCCGACGGCACGATCGACTCAGCCGTCAAGCTCGCCGACGACATCAAGGGCAAGCGGTACGACGCGGTGGTCGGCCTCGGCGGCGGCAAGATCATCGATGTCGCGAAGTACGCCGCCGCACGCGTCGGCCTGCCGATGGTCTCCGTCGCCACCAACCTCGCCCACGACGGCCTGTGTTCACCGGTCGCCACCCTCGACAACGACAACGGCCGCGGCTCCTACGGCGTGCCGATGCCGATCGCGATGGTCATCGACCTCGATGTCGTACGCGAGGCCCCGCCCCGCTTCGTACGCTCCGGAATCGGCGACGCCATCTCCAACCTCTCGGCCATCGCCGACTGGGAGCTGTCCCACGAGGTCAACGGCGAGCCCATCGACGGACTGGCCGCCGCCATGGCCCGTACCGCCGGCGAATCCGTTCTGCGCCACCCCGGCGGCGTCGGCGACGACGAGTTCCTCACCGTGCTGTCCGAGGCGCTCGTCCTGTCCGGCATCGCCATCTCGATCAGCGGCGACACCCGGCCCTCGTCCGGCGCCTGCCACGAGATCAGCCACGCCTTCGATCTGCTCTACCCCAAGCGCGCCGCGAGCCACGGCGAACAGGTCGGCATCGGCGCCGCCTTCGCGATGCATCTGCGCGGCGCCCGCGAACAGTCGCGGCTCTTCGCCGAGGTGCTGCGCAGACACGAACTGCCCGTGCTGCCCGACGAGATCGGCTTCACCGTCGACGAGTTCGTCCGGGCCGTCGACTACGCGCCGCAGACCAGACCGGGCCGCTTCACGATCCTCGAACACCTCGACCTGTCCACCGACCAGATCAGGGACGCGTACGCCGACTATGCCAAGACCATCAGTAGCTGAACTCCGTCCGGTCGTTCACCCCCCGGGCGTCAAGGACCGGCGGAGCGGCGAGCACTGGGGGGGCCGGCTCTACATGCGCGAGATCTCCCTGCGCGTCGACCGGTACCTGGTGAACACGCGGGTCACGCCCAACCAGCTGACCTATGTGATGACCGTCGCCGGCGCCCTGGCCCTCCCCGCCCTCCTGGTGCCCGGGATCACGGGCGCGGTGCTCGGCGTGGTGGCGGTCCAGCTCTATCTGCTGCTGGACTGCGTCGACGGCGAGGTCGCCCGCTGGAAGAAGCAGTACTCGATGACCGGGGTCTATCTCGACCGGGTCGCCGCCTACCTCTGCGACGCCGCCGTCCTGGTCGGCTTCGGCCTGCGCGCCGCCGACCTGTGGGGCACCGGACGGATCGACTGGCTGTGGGCCTTCCTCGGGACGCTCGCCGCCCTCGGCGCCATCATGGTCAAGGCCGAGACCGACCTCGTCGGCGTCGCCCGTCACCAGCAGGGCCTCGCCCCGGTCAAGGAGGCGGCCTCCGAGCCGCGCTCGTCCGGCATGGCGCTGGCCCGCAGGGCCGCCGGGGCGCTCAAGTTCCACCGGCTCATCCTCGGCATCGAGGCGTCCCTGCTGATCCTGGTCCTGGCGATCCTGGACTCGGTCCGGGACGACCTGTTCTTCTCCCGGCTCGGCGTCGCCGTCCTCGCCGGAATCGCCGTCGTGCAGACGCTGCTGCACCTCGTGTCGATCCTCGCGTCCAGCAGGCTGAGGTGAGTGACATGCGTCTCGGTGCGGTGATCATCACCATGGGCAACCGCCCCGACGACCTGCGCGCCCTCATCGACTCCGTCGCCAAGCAGGACGGCGACCCGATCGACGTCGTCGTCGTCGGCAACGGCGCCCCGGTCGGCGACGTGCCCGACGGCGTACGGACCATCGAGCTGCCCGAGAACCTCGGCATCCCCGGCGGCCGTAACGTCGGCATCGAGGCGTTCGGCCCCTCCGGCGGCGACATGGACGTCCTGCTCTTCCTCGACGACGACGGCCTGCTGCCCGGCACCGACACCGCCGAACTGGTCCGGGAGGCGTTCGCCGCCGACCCCGTCCTCGGCATCGTCAGCTTCCGCATCGCCGACCCCGACACCGGCCTCACCCAGCGCCGCCACGTCCCCCGGCTGCGCGCCTCCGACCCGCTCCGGTCCTCCCGGGTGACGACCTTCCTGGGCGGCGCCAACGCCGTCCGTACGAAGGTCCTCGCCGAGGTCGGCGCCCTCCCGGGCGACTTCTTCTACGCCCACGAGGAGACCGACCTCGCCTGGCGGGCCCTGGACGCCGGCTGGATGATCGACTACCGCGCGGACATGGTCCTCTTCCACCCCACGATGCCGCCGTCACGGCACGCGGTCTACCACCGCATGGTGGCCCGCAACCGGGTCTGGCTGGCGCGCCGCAACCTGCCCGCGCCCGTCGTCCCCGTCTATCTCGGCGTGTGGATCCTGCTCACCCTCGCCCGCCGTCCGACCGTCCCCGCGCTCAAGGCCTGGTTCGGCGGTTTCCGGGAAGGCTGGACCACTCCGTGCGGTCCCCGCAGGCCCATGAAGTGGCGTACGGTGTGGCGGCTGACCCGACTGGGCCGACCGCCTGTCATCTGACAGGCTCGGTTCTGAGAGCATCGGGGCTTAACCCCGGGTCCCGGCCGTCCACGCCTGTGCCCGACCGGCTGCGCATCTTGAACACGAAAGTTTCAACTTGTGAGTGAGACAACCCATGACGGCGCGATCGCCATGAGCGCCCCGCCGTCTCCCGACGACGGTCTGTCCTCGACCGAACTGGCCGCCAAGTACGGCCTGTCGGTGAGCGGTGCCCGTCCGGGACTGGCCGAGTACATCCGCAAGCTGTACGGCCGGCGCCACTTCATCCTCGCCTTCTCCCAGGCGAAGCTGACGGCCCAGTACAGCCAGGCGAAGCTCGGCCAGCTCTGGCAGGTGGCGACCCCGCTGCTCAACGCCTTCGTCTACTTCCTGATCTTCGGCCTGATCCTGGGTGCCGGACGCGGGATGGAGACCAGCGTCTACATCCCGTTCCTGGTGACGGGCGTGTTCGTGTTCGCCTTCACCCAGACGTCCGTGATGGCGGGCGTGAAGTCGATCTCGGGCAACCTCGGGCTCGTACGGGCCCTGCACTTCCCCCGCGCCTCGCTGCCCATCTCCTTCGCGCTCCAGCAGCTCCAGCAGCTGATGTTCTCGATGATCGTGCTGCTGGCCGTGGTGGTCGCCTTCGGCAGCCTCCCGTCCCTGTCCTGGGTGCTGGTGCTGCCCGTCCTGGTGCTCCAGTTCCTCTTCAACACCGGTCTGGCGCTGATCATGGCGCGGCTGGGCAGCAAGACGCCCGACCTCGCCCAGCTCATGCCGTTCATCATGCGCACCTGGATGTACGCGTCCGGCGTGATGTTCTCCATCCCGCTGATGCTCGCCGACAAGCCGAACGTGCCGAGCTGGATCGTCGACGTACTCCAGTACAACCCCGCCGCCATCTACATGGACCTCATCCGCTTCGCGCTGATCGACGGTTACGGCTCCGAGAACCTGCCCCAGCACGTGTGGGCATCGGGTCTCGCCTGGTCGCTCCTCGTCGGCATCGCGGGCTTTGTGTACTTCTGGAAGGCTGAGGAACGATACGGCCGTGGCTGACCTCAACGAGCAGGGACGCGTCCCCACCGTCATCGCCGACGACGTGCACATCGTGTACCGCGTCAACGGCGGCGGCGGTGGCAAGGGCAACGCCACTGCGGCACTGAGCCGCATACTCAGGCGCGACAAGGGCGAGGCGCGCGGAGTCCGCAAGGTGCACGCCGTCCGGGGGGTCAGCTTCACCTCCTACCGAGGCGAGGCGATCGGCCTGATCGGCACCAACGGCTCCGGCAAGTCGACCCTGCTGCGCGCCATCGCGGGGCTGCTGCCCACCGAGCACGGCAAGGTCTACACCGACGGCCAGCCCTCGCTGCTGGGCGTCAACGCCGCGCTGATGAACGATCTCACCGGCGAGCGCAACGTCATCCTGGGCGGTCTCGCCATGGGAATGACGCGCGAGCAGGTACGTGAGCGCTACCAGTCCATCGTCGACTTCTCGGGCATCAACGAGAAGGGCGACTTCATCACTCTGCCGATGCGGACCTACTCCTCCGGCATGGCGGCCCGGCTCCGCTTCTCCATCGCGGCGGCCAAGGACCACGACGTCCTCATGATCGACGAGGCGCTGGCCACCGGTGACCGCAAGTTCCAGATCCGCTCCGAGGCGCGGATCCGCGAGCTGCGCAAGGAGGCCGGCACGGTCTTCCTGGTCAGCCACAGCAACAAGTCGATCAGGGACACCTGCGACCGTGTGCTGTGGCTGGAGAAGGGCGAGCTGCTGATGGACGGCCCGACGGACGAGGTGCTCAAGGCGTACGAGAAGGAGACCGGCAAGTAGCCGGATTCCTCAGGGAAGTTCGAGCCCTCTCCCGCACAGCGAAGTGGCCCCCGCCGGATCAGTCCGGCGG
>NZ_JBHUZM010000157.1:0-16326 GCF_042667665.1 Streptomyces sp. NPDC057307
CGCCTGGAAGGCGCACGCCGGGCAGCGGCACATCCGACACAGGAGGAACCGGTCTTGCACGTCCAGGAGTGGCTGGAGACCGTACCCGCGATCAGCGTCTATGTGCTGGTCGGCGTGGTGATCGGGCTCGAAAGCCTCGGTATCCCGCTGCCGGGTGAGATCGTTCTCGTCAGCTCGGCGCTGCTGGCCTCGCAGCACGGCGACATCAACCCGTACATCCTCGGCGCCTCCGCCACCGCCGGCGCGATCATCGGCGACTCGATCGGCTACGCCATCGGCCGCAAGGGCGGCAGACCACTGCTCGCGTGGCTCGCGGGCAAGTTCCCCAAGCACTTCGGTGAGCCACAGATCGCCATGGCCGAGCGGTCGTTCCAGAAGTGGGGCATGTGGGCGGTCTTCTTCGGCCGTTTCGTCGCACTGCTGCGGATCTTCGCCGGGCCGCTCGCGGGTGTGCTGCGGATGCCGTACTGGAAGTTCCTCATCGCCAACGTGCTGGGCGGAATCGTCTGGGCCGGGGGCACGACCGCCGTCATCTACTCGGTGGGTGTCGTCGCCGAGGCGTGGCTGAAGCGCTTCTCCTGGCTGGGCCTCGTCCTCGCGGTACTGATCGGCATCACCTCGATGCTCGTCATCAGGAACCGGGCGAAGAAGGCGTCCACGCAGGCGGAGGCGGAGGCCGCTGCCGCCGCGGTGGCAGCGGCGCCGGCGGCCAAGGGCGGACCGGAGCCCGTACCCGCGACCGACTGACGGCCGGCCGTCGGTCGGTCGGTCGGTCGGCCGCGAGTCTCGTGCGCGGCGGCCGGTCGCGGGTACGGCCGTCAGTCCTCGTGCACGGCCCGGTGGCGTTCGGCCAGCTCCAGATAGACCGCCGCGTTGAGCTTGATGCCCTCGCGCTCCTCCTCGGTCAGCTCCCGCTTCACCTTGGCGGGCACCCCCGCGACCAGTGAGCCCGGCGGCACACGCATCCCCTGCGGCACGAGCGCCTGGGCCGCGACGAGTGAACCGGCCCCGATGTGCGCCCCGTTGAGGACGGTGGCACCCATCCCGACCAGCACGTCGTCCTCGACGGTGCAGCCGTGCAGCACCGCGTTGTGCCCCACCGAGACACGTTCGCCGATCGTGGCCGGCGAGCCCACGTCGACATGGATGGTGCAGTTGTCCTGGATGTTGCTGTCGGCCCCGACGACGATCGGGCCGCCGTCGGCCCGCAGCACCGTCTGGTACCAGACGCTCGCACCCGCGGCCAAGGTCACCTCGCCCAGCACCACGGACGTCGGCGCCACGAACGCCGTCGGATCGATCACGGGCTCGCCGCCCCCCACACCCGCGATCAGTGCCCGCTGTGTCATGCCGTCTCCTCCGGTGCCGCCGCGTACCGCGCGTCGCGTGCGCGTACCGGAACCGTAAGCGACGGGCCCACCCGCTCCGGCACCAGGCCCCGTCCGCACGGGCCCCAGGTCGGCCGGCGCACGTCTGGCTGAACTGACGGTCTATCAATAGCCTTGGCCGAGTCGAATGTTGCCGTCGCTTCGACCGAGGGAGCACCATGGCCACCGCACAGCAGGTCCCTGACATCCTGTCGTCCGAGTTCGCGGAGAATCCGTATCCCGCCTACCGCCTGATGCGCGAGAGCGCGCCGCTCATCTGGCACGAGGCGACCAAGAGCTACCTCATCTCGCGGTACGAGGACGTGGAACGGGCCTTCAAGGACAAGGCGTCGGCGTTCACCACCGAGAACTACCACTGGCAGATCGAGCCCGTGCACGGGAAGACGATCCTCCAGCTGAGCGGCCGTGAACACGCCGTACGCCGTGCGCTCGTCGCACCCGCCTTCCGGGGCAGCGACCTGGAGGAGAAGTTCCTGCCGGTCATCGAGCGCAACTCCGCCGCGCTCATCGACGCCTTCCGGCACACCGGGAGCGCCGACCTGGTGGACGCCTTCGCGACCCGCTTCCCCGTCAACGTGATCGCCGAGATGCTGGGGCTGGACCGGGCCGACCACGCCCGCTTCCACGGCTGGTACACCACCGTCATCGCCTTCCTCGGCAATCTGTCCGCCGACCCCGAGGTGACCGCCGCGGGGACACGGACCCGGATCGAGTTCGCCGAGTACATGATCCCGATCATCCGGGCCCGCAGGGAGAATCCGGGCGACGACCTGCTCTCCACGCTCTGCGCGGCCGAGGTCGACGGGGTACGGATGAGCGACGAGGACATCAAGGCGTTCTGCAGCCTGCTCCTCGCGGCGGGCGGCGAGACCACCGACAAGGCCATCGCCTCGATCTTCGCGAATCTGCTGACGCACCCGGACCAGCTCGCCGCCGTACGGGAGGACCGGAGCCTGATAGACCGGGCGTTCGCCGAGACCCTGCGGTTCACCCCGCCGGTGCACATGATCATGCGGCAGACCGCCGAGGAGGTCACGCTCAGCGGCGGCACCATACCGGCCGGCGCCACCGTCACCTGCCTCATCGGCGCCGCCAACCGGGACGGTGACCGCTTCGCCGAGCCGGACACCTTCAACCTCTTCCGGGACGACCTGACGACGACCACCGCGTTCTCCGCCGCCGCGGACCACCTGGCGTTCGCGCTCGGGCGGCACTTCTGTGTGGGCGCGCTGCTCGCCAAGGCCGAGGTACGGATCGGGGTGGGCCAACTGCTCGACGCCATGCCCGGTCTACGGCTGGCGGACGGGTTCGACCCGGTCGAGCAGGGGGTGTTCACCCGCGGTCCGCGATCACTGCCCGTGACGTTCACGCCGGTCGCGAGCTGACAGGTCCGGGTCCGCAACGTAGATCGCCGTACGGGCCGGGGGAGCCCGTACGGCGATCGGGGGCGTCACCAGCGGCTCACCGCACCACCGGGGTGAACTCCACCGGGAGCGCCGTCAGGCCCCGCATCCAGATCGATGGCCGCCACGTCAACTCGCCCGGCTCCACGGCCAGTACGACATCCGGCAGTCGCTCCAGCAGCGTCTCCACCGCCGTACGGGCGATCACGTCGGCCAGCAGCGGCGCCGGATACGGGCACCGGTGCTCGCCGTTGCTGAAGGACAGATGCGCCGAGTTCTCCGCGCCGATATGCCCCTCGGGCCAGATCTGCGGATCGGTGTTGGCCGCGGCCAGCCCCAGGACCAGACAGTCGCCGGCCCTGATGTGCCGCCCGCCCAGCTGTGTGTCGCGCACCGCCCACCGGCCGATGAAATTCTGCGTCGGAGTGTCCAGCCACAGCACCTCGTTGAGCGCCTGCCCGACACTCAGCCGCCCGCCCGACACATTGAGCGCGAACCGGTCGTCGGTCAGCAGCAGACGCAGCGTGTTGCAGATCCAGTTGGCCGTCGGCTGCTGCGCCGCCGCGATCACGGAGATCAGGTCCTGGACGATCTCCTCGTCCGCCAGCCCCGCCGGATGCCCGATCATCCGCGAGGTGACGTCGGAGCCGGGCCGGGCCCGCTTGTCCTTCACCAACTGCTGGATGCGCTCCTGCACCCGCAGATACGCCGACACCGGGTCGTCGCCCTCGCCCGCGTCCAGCGACACCCGCAGATCGTGTACCAGCTCCTCGGTGTCGGCCCCACCGGCCGGCATGCCGCACATCTGGACGGCGGCCCGCATCGGCAGCGCGTGGGCGTAGGAGGCCATCAGCTCGGCGTCCCCCGCGCCCGCGAACACGTCGATCAGCTGCTCGGCGATCTGATGGCAGTCATGGGCCAGTTCGAACTGGTCGACCGCCTCCAGCGCCTGGGTGATGACACCGGCCCGCCGCTGATGCTCGGCGCCCTCGGCGAACAGCACGGACGGCTGATAGCCGACGTACGGCAGCAGCGGCCAGTCGGTGGGGATCGCCGCCCACTGGTTCCAGCGGCGCGAGTCCCGGGCGAACAGCTCGTCGTGGCTGGTGACATAGCCCACCTCGGAGTAGCCGAGGACCAGCCACGCGGGGATACCGCCGTCCAGCAGGACGGGGGCGACGGTGCCGTGCTCGCGGCGCAGGTTGCGGTAGAGCTGCGACGGCGTCTGCTGGAACTCCAGACCGCTCAGCGGCACCGAGTCGGGGTGCGCGGCGGGGCAGCCGGGCGGCGGCCCCGCCCCGGGGAGCGCGCGCGGCGCGTCGAGGGCTTCGGGGTAGGGGGTGTGCGGATCGGTCATGGCGTCAACTCCCGTGCCATCGCCAGTTCGTACAGGTGGTCCACGAGGGCGATCAGGACGTTCTTGCCGGACGAGCGGACCCGCGCGTCGCAGTTGATCAGCGGGATGTGCTCGGGCAGCGACAGCGCCTGCCGGATCTCGTCGAGCGAGAACGCCGAGATGTCGTTGTCGAACCGGTTGACCGCGACCACGAAGGGCGTCTTGTGATGCTCCAGCCGGTCGATGGCGTACCAGGACTCGCTCATCCGCCGGGTGTCCACCAGCACGACCGCGCCCAGCGTGCCGGAGAAGAGGCGGTCCCACAGGAACCAGAAGCGCTCCTGGCCCGGCGCGCCGAACAGATAGAGCACCACCCGCTCGGTGAGGCTGATCCGGCCGAAGTCGAAGGCGACCGTCGTCGTGGTCTTCGTGGTGAGCCCGGCGGTCTCGTCGACACCGACGCCGGCCTGGGTCATCACCTCCTCGGTGTTGAGCGGACGGATCTCGCTCACCGACCGGACGAGGGTCGTCTTGCCGACCCCGAAGCCGCCCACGATCACGATCTTCAGTCCGGTCTCGGCGGCGTCGGTCAGCGGGGTGCGGGCGGGCAGCTCAGAGGTTGCGGAGTCCATGGAGCACCTCCTTCAAGAGGGCCGAGTCGGGCAGGGCGGACACGGAGCGCGCCACACGCGGATGGCGGGCGGTGATCCGGCCCGTCGCCTGGAGGTCGCCGAGCAGGATCCGTACCACCGTCACGGGCAGTCTCAGCTCCGCCGAGATCTCCACGACCGCCGTCGGGTGGCGGCACAGTTCGAGGATCGCGTGGTGCTCCGACTGCGTCCCCGCGGTCGGCGCGCACTCGCTGACGATCAGCGTGACCAGGTCGAACGCGTCGTGGCCGACGCGGCTGCGCCCACCGGTGACGGTGTACAGCCGGTCGGGACGACCGGTGTCGACAGGTCGGCGGGTCATGACCGGGCGGCCTCGGGGGCCACCGGGGTCCGGGGCTCGGCGCGCAGATGCTCGCCGATCTGGTCGACCAGCTCGGTCATCTGGTGGCCGACGACACCGGGGTCGGCGCCGTCCTCGGCGACCACCGCGAGATGCGCGCCGTCGCCGGCCTCCACGATGAAGAGCAGTCCGCCGTGGAACTCCGTCATCGAGTGGCGTACACCGCCGGTGCCGTTGCCGAACTCGACGGACGCGCCCTGCGCGAGCGCCTGGATGCCGGAGCAGATCGCCGCCAGTTGGTCGGCCTGGTCGAGCGTCAGATGCCGGCTCCAGCAGAGCTTGAGTCCGTCGCGGGACAGCACCAGTGCGTGGCGGGTGCCGGGGGTGCGCTCCAGCAGGCTCTCGAGGAGCCAGGTCAGGCTGTTGTCGGTCGTTGGCATGGAATGCATGGGTTGCGTGGGGCGGGATCGGCCGGGGGAAGCCGATCACCGGCCCGTGCCTCCAATCTCACGGTTCTCGCGTTGCTCGCGTTCGCTGACGGGGGGTGGGCGCCGGGCGGGCCGGTGTTTCCTGTGGTTCCCGGCCCGCACCGCCGGCTGTGCGGCCGGCTGTGCTTCCGGTGCCGTACGGGGAACGACAAGTGCCTCAGGAGGTGTCGCCGGGCTTCGGCTCGGGCGCCTCGGGGCTGCCGTCCACGGGGAGCCGGGCGCGGTGGAAGGCGCCGAACTGCGTTCCCGCGTCGCGGCCGGGCGGGACGGCCCCGGGCGCCGCGCCGTCGCGCGGGCGGTCCGCTTCGTCCGTGGGCGCCCGGTCGCGGTCCGCCGCCGCCATGGTGCGTCCCGGCGGCCGTACGGGCAGCCCGCCCGGCGTCGCCACCCGGGGGCCGTCGCCCGGCGCGGCGGGTGACGGCAGCATCGCGGGCGGGGGCACCGACGGGGGTGCGAGGGGTGGGGGTGCGAGCGACGGGCGGGTGACGGCCGGCTCGGTGAGCGTGACCGCCGGTACGGGCGCGGCGTGCCGCCCCGACAGCTGGGGCGCGGCGGTCCGCTGCTGCGCGAGGAGCTGCGGCGGGAAGAGGACGACGACGCCGGTGCCGCCGCGCGAGGAGGGACGGAAGTTGACGCTCAGGTGGTACTTGGCGGCCAGCCGTCCGACGACCGCCAGACCGAGCCGGGTGCCCTGGAGGGACGCCAGGTCGTTCGCGCGCCCCGACACCGACTCCTCGGCGCGCCGCATGGCCGCGTCGGCCATCTTGAGGCCGCTGTCCTCGATGGTCACCACGATGCCCGCGGAGCGTTCCTCGACGTAGACGTGCACTTCGTCGATCGGCGGGCTGAAGTTCGCGGCGTTGTCCATCAGTTCGGCCAGCAGGTGCATGACGCCCTCGGCGGCGAAGCCGGCGACCGCCGCGGTGCTGGAGCAGTGCAGCCGTACGCGCTGATAGGCCGCGATCCGGCCGACGGCGCCGCGCAGGATGCTCTCCATGGCGATCGGCTTGTTCCAGGCGCGGCTCGCCCGGCCGCCCATCAGCAGCGCCAGCCGGTCGGTCATCAGGCCGAGTTGCGAGGTGTTGTGGTCGAGCCTCAGCAGATCGCCGAAGACCTCCTCGCCGTGACGTTCCTGCATCTCCCGGAGATCGGCGAGCATGCTCACGGCCTTGGCCTGGACCCGGCTCAGGGCCTTGGCGCTGGCCGCCTGGGCTGCCGAGCCGCGCCGCTCGCTGACGGCGAAGTCCCGTACGACGGCGTCGGTCAGGACCCGGAGCCGGGGATCGGACGGACGCTTCAGATCGGCCAGTACGGTGTCGGCGCCCCGGCCCTCACGGAGCCCGCCGAGCGCGGTGGGCAGCGTCACCGTCGACAGGAGGTCCAGATCGTCGGCGATCTGGCCGAGCCGGGTCACCGCCGTGTCGTGGTCGGCGACCGCGGTGGCGGCGCGGCGTTCGCCGAGCGCCACCTGCTCGGTGAACGTCTTGAGCACGCGCTGGAGTTGGGGGTCGGTCGGCGGGGGAGTGGCGGCGAGCGTCGCCTCGGCGCTCGCGCCGTCGCGCAGCCGCTTGACCACCGTGGGGAGCGTGATGTTCACCAGATGGGCCGACTCCGCGCCGTTCCTGGCCAGTTGGGTGTGGAGCGACTGGATCTCGCCGCCGGCCGCCACCGAGCCGCGGCGGTGCCGTCGCAGCAGTAGCGCGGCTGTGGCGACGACGGAGGCGAGGATCACCCAGGCGACGGCGAGCGACGTCACCAGCCAACCGCGCGCGGCCGCGGGGGCGGTGGCGGCCGCCGCGCCGGCCGCCGCTCCCGTCACGAGCAGCAGGGCGGGCGGTCCGGCGAGCGACAGGGGGCGCGTTTTGAGTACGCGGTGGGGGCTCGGTGCGACAGGCACTGACATTCCGCGGTCCCTCGGTATTCGAGTGCGGGGGGAACAGACCGGCCGACCGGCGCGCGTCGGCCGTGGTGGGCGGCGCCGGTCACCGACTGGAACGGTGATTGTCCGGGCCGTGTGCGGCGTCGCCTGGTGCGGCGTCGCCGTGTGTGGCGTTGCTCTGTGTGGCGTTGCTCTGTGTGGCGTTCACGCTACGCACGCGGTGCGGTTCGGCAGGGCCGCCACGGGCCAGTGCCCACCAACGAGGGAGTCGGCCGCCAACTCACCCACGCGGAGGCCGGAGTCGTGGTACGGGAGTGGCGGTGCGGGAGTGTCGGCAGGGGCGCTTTCCGGCGGTGCGTGGCGTCGTGGGGCGAACGTCACAGGAGGGGGCGCCGACCCGCATCGGCCCCGCCGATACCGTGGGCGGGTGCCCAAGAGCAGAGACACGTTCGCCGCACTGACCGCCTGGCGCCGCCGCCTTGTCTCGCGGGCCGTCCAGGGCGGCTGGCGGTGGATCCAGGAGGCGGGCGCGGTGAGCGCCGAGCATCCGGGCAGGCTGCGGTTCGGCCGCATCGGCACCGGGACCCGCCTCGCCTTCCCGCAGGGCACCGTCTTCGGCGAGCCGTGGATCGAGCTGGGCGAGCACTGCGTCATCGGTGAACACGTCACGCTGACCGCCGGGATGATGCCCGGTCTCGACCTGGGCCCGGAGCCGATCCTGCGGCTCGGCGACGGCGTCGTCCTCGGCCGGGGCAGCCATGTCATCGCCGACACCGCGGTCACCATCGGCTCGAACACCTACTGCGGGCCGTACGTCTACATCACGTCGACGAACCACAGTTACGACGACCCGCAGGTCCCCGTCGGCAAGCAGTGGCCCCGCATCGAACCGGTCACCGTGGGGCCGGGCTGCTGGCTGGGCACCGGTGCGGTGATCCTTCCCGGCGCACGGCTGGGGCGCAACGTGGTGGTCGCGGCGGGGGCCGTCGTACGCGGCGAGGTGCCCGACCACACGGTGGTGGCGGGGGCGCCGGCGCGGGTCGTACGGAGCTGGGACCCGGAGCGCGGCTGGCAGCCGCCGTTGCGTACGCCCGCGCCCGTACCGATCCCGGAGGGCATCACCCCGGAACAGTTGCTGGCGCTCGCCGAACTGGATCCGGACGCGGCGTAGCCCCCGAAGGGCGCGGGCGCGGTCAGCCCGCGGCCAGCAGGACCGTGCCGATCAGCGCGAGCCCGGCGCCCGCCGCCTGGACGGCGCGCAGCCTCTCTTTGAGGAGACCACGCGCGGCCACCGCCGTGATCACGGGATACAGCGACGCCAGGACGGCGGCGACCGTGACGGGGCCGTTCTGCGCGGCGACCGAGTACGTCCCGTTGGCGGCGACGTCCGCGAGGCCGACGAACGCCAGCGCCGGCAGGGCGGCGCGGATCACCGGGATCCCGCCGTCCTCGGGCAGGGCGGGGGCGCCCCGCCTCACCGACACATACAGCGCGGCTCTGCCGACGCCGACGTTGGTGACGCGCTGTACGAAGAGCGCCAGGAACAGTCCCGTGATCGACGTCGACGCCTCGGAGATCAGCGCCATCACCGCGCCGAAGCCGAACGCGGCGACCAGTGTCAGCGCCACCGCCTGCCGCCGGACCGGCGCCCCGCGCAGTTCGGGCCCGCCCGCCAGCACGATGCCCGCGACCGCCACGGCGATCCCGGCGAACTGGAGCAGTCCGGGCCGCTCGCCGACGACGAGCCCGACGCCCACCGGTACGACCACGCCGATCGAGGCGAGCGGCGACACGACGCCCATCGGGCCGAGCGCGAGCGCCTTGTAGAAGGAGAGCATGGCGACGGGGCCGACGACTCCGGCGGCGACGGCGTACCAGAGCAGCGGTCCGGCCTCGCTCCAGGCGCCGGTCACGACGACGACGCCACCGAGGACGACGACGGCGATCGACTGCGACACCACGACCACCGTCAGGGCGGGGATACGCCGGGTGAGCACCCCACCGCCGAAGTCGGCCAGACCCCAGAGCAGGCAGGTGGCCAGCGCGAACAGTGCGGTCATGGAGTGAACCTCGCCAGTACAGTGTGGTGGACGATTGGTACACCACACCGTAGTGCAGTCCATTGAACTGTGTCATTGAATATATTGGACGGAATGTGTCGGACCTCGATCAGCTGACCCAGTCGCTCGCCCGCAATCTCAAACGGTGGCGCGGTGAGAGAGCCTTCACGCTCGACGCCCTCGCGGCCCGGTCGGGGGTGAGCCGGGGCATGATCATCCAGATCGAGCAGGCCCGCACCAACCCCAGCGTCGGCACGACGGTGAAGCTCGCCGACGCGCTCGGCATCAGCATCACCACGCTCCTCGACTACGAGCAGGGCCCGCAGGTCAGGGTCGTACCCGCCGACCAGGCCGTACGCATGTGGTCCACCGAGGCGGGCAGCAACACCGTCCTGCTGGTCGGGACCGAGTCACGCGGGCCGCTCGAACTGTGGTCCTGGAAGCTGATGCCGGGCGAACAGAGCGAATCCGACGCGCACCCGGAGGGCACGACCGAACTGCTGCACGTCACCGCGGGCGAACTGACCCTCGTCGTGAACGGCGCGTCGCATCAGGTGGTCGAGGGCGCGTCGGCCGTCTTCGAGGCGAACGTGCCGCACGCCTACCGCAACGACGGCGCGGTCACCGTCGAGATGACCATGGCGGTCTCCATCCCGCCCGCGCGCTGACGTCGAGCGGCCTGTTAGCTTGACGCCCATGCGCGCCCCCATCGGAGACTTCGACAACGCCCGGCCCGCCCCCGACTGCCTCGACCTGCTCACGGAGCCCGTCGCCGCCGCCGTACGGGCCTGGCAGGGTGACGTGCCCGCCGACCAACTGCTCTACGTGGACACCGACCCGGAGATCGCGGACACCGCCGCCTTCGTGGAGCACCACGGCGCCGACCTCCTCGACCGGTCGGCCAACTGCGTCGTCGTCGCGGGCAAGCGCGGAGGCGAGTCCACACTCGCCGCCTGTCTCGTCCTGTCCCGGACCCGCGTGGACGTCAACGGAGTCGTACGCAAGCAACTGGGCGCCCGCAAGGCGTCGTTCGCCCCCATGGACTCCGCGACCGGCGAGACCGGCATGGAGTACGGCGGCATCACACCGATCGGCCTGCCCGCCGGCTGGACACTCCTCGTGGACGCCGCCGTCGTGGACACCGAGTGGGTCCTGATCGGCAGCGGACGCCGACGGGGCAAGCTCATCGTGCCCGGCAAGGCGTTCGCCGCGCTGCCCGGCGCCGTGGTCATCGACGGGCTCGGCGTCGCCACCGGCTGAGCGGCGACGACGCGGCGCACACCCGCCCGACGGAGCAGCGGCCGGCGGAGCGGAGATCAGCCGAGCCGCGGTATCTCGATCGCCGGGCAGCGGTCCATCACCATCTCCAGACCGGCGGCCCGCGTGCGCTCGTACGCCCGCTCGTCGATCACCCCGAGCTGGAACCAGACCGCCTTCGCGCCGATCGTGACCGCCTCGTCGGCGACCGGCCCCGCCAACTCGCTGTTGACGAACACGTCCACCACATCGACGGGGAACGGGATCTCGGCCAGCGACGCGTACCCCTGCTCGCCGTGCACCGTCTCCGCCTTCGGATGCACCGGCACCACCCGCTTGCCGAAGCGCTGAAGCACGGCCGCCACCCCGTAAGCCGCCCGCGACCTGTTGCCGGAGAGGCCCACCACCGCCCAGGTGTCGCCCGTGGAGGTCAGGATCCTGCGTAGCGTCTCATCGTCTGCGTACATGCCCGCACAACGGACGGCACGGCCCGGCAATTCCCCCGCCGCACCACTTGGCGAGGGCCCGCCATACCGAGCGGTACCCGAAGAGCCTAGGGTGGCGCGATGCATGAGCAGTACCGCACCGTCGCCCGCCAGGGCATCCACGAGACCGAGGTCAACCGATCGCGTTTCCTCTGCGCGCTCGCGCCCGCCGCCACCGAACAGGAGGCGCAGGACTTTGTCGCGGGTGTACGCCGGGAACATCCCACGGCCACGCACAACTGCTACGCCTACGTGATCGGCGCCAACGCCTCCGTACAGAAGGCGAGCGACGACGGAGAGCCCGGCGGCACCGCCGGCGCGCCCATGCTGCAGATGCTGATGCGCCGGGACGTGCGCTACGTCGTCGCCGTCGTCACGCGCTACTACGGAGGCGTCAAGCTCGGCGCCGGAGGGCTGATCCGCGCCTACGGCGGCGCGGTCGGCGAAGCCCTCGACGCGCTCGGCACCGTCACCCGCAGGCGCTACCGGCTGGCCACGATCATCGTCGACCACCAGCGCGCCGGAAAGCTGGAGAACGAACTCCGGGCCACCGGCCGCTCCGTACGCGACGTGCGGTACGCGGAGATAGTGACCATCGGGATCGGACTGCCGGACGCCGACGTCGACGCCTTCCGCGCCTGGCTCGCCGACACCACGGCCGGAACGGCCGTACTGGCGCTGGGCGGTGAGGCGTACGGCGACGTCTGACCCCCGACGCACGCACAGCGGGCCGAGAGCCGCACGTGATGTCCGACCCCACCGCTACTCTCAAGGATCATGAGATTCCTGCACACGTCGGACTGGCACCTGGGACGGTCCTTCCACCGGGTCAGCCTTCTCGACGCACAGGCGGCCTTCCTCGACCATCTCGTGGCGACCGCGCTGGCGCACGAGGTGGACGCGGTCCTCGTGGCGGGCGACGTGTACGACCGGGCGGTGCCGCCGCTCTCCGCCGTCGAGCTGTTCGACCGCGCGCTGCACCGGCTCGCCGAGGCGCGCGTGCCGACCGTGATGATCTCCGGGAACCATGACTCGGCCCGCCGACTGGGCGTCGGCGCCGGGCTCATCGACCACGCGGGCATCCACCTGCGCACCGACCCGGCCCGCTGCGCCACCCCCGTCGTGCTGGCCGACGCCCACGGAGACGTCGCCTTCTACGGCCTGCCGTATCTCGAACCGGCCCTGGTCCGCGAGGAGTTCAAAGCGGCGAAGGCCGGCCACGAGGCGGTCCTCGCCGCCGCCCTCGACCGCGTACGGGCCGACCTCGCCGAACGTCCCGCGGGCACCCGCTCCGTCGTCCTCGCGCACGCCTTCGTGGCCGGCGGAGCCGCCAGCGACAGCGAACGCGACATCACCGTCGGCGGCGTCTCCGCCGTCCCCACCGGCACGTTCGACGGCGTCGACTACGTCGCCCTCGGCCATCTGCACGGCTCACAGGCCCTCACCGAGCGCGTCCGCTACTCCGGCTCCCCCCTCGCGTACTCCTTCTCCGAGAGCGACCACCGCAAGACGATGTGGCTGGTGGACCTCGGCCCCGGCGGCGAGATCGACGCCGAGCGGATCGACTGCCCGGTGCCCCGCCCGCTCGCCCGTGTGCGCGGCGCCCTCGCGGACCTCCTCGACGACCCGGCGCTCACCCGCCACGAACACGCCTGGACCGAGGCGACACTCACCGACCCCGTACGACCCGCCGAACCCATGGCGCGCCTCGCCGAACGCTTCCCGCACATCCTCAGCCTCGTCTTCGACCCCGACCGGGGCGACGACGACCTGGTCGCGTCCTACGCGCAGCGCCTCGAAGGCCGCAGCGACCAGGAGATCGCCGAGGACTTCGTGGCCCACGTGCGCGGCGGAGCCGGACCCGACGACCGGGAACGGACCGTGCTGCGCGGCGCGTTCGACCACGTACGGGTCGACACCGCCGTACGCGAGGTGACCGGATGAGACTCCACCGGCTGACCGTCACCGCCTTCGGCCCCTTCGCCGACACTCAGGAGGTCGACTTCGACGCGCTCTGCGCCGCCGGGATCTTCCTGCTGCACGGCGCGACCGGAGCCGGCAAGACCTCCGTGCTCGACGCCGTCTGCTACGCGCTGTACGACGCCGTGCCCGGAGCGCGCCAGATCAAGGGCGGCGCCACCAAGGACGCCTCCCTGCGCAGCGACCACGCCCCGCCCGGCACCTACACGGAGGTCCTGCTCGAACTGACCGTCGCCGGACGGCGGTTGGAGATCACCCGCCGCCCCGCACAGACCCGCCCCAAGAAGCGCGGCACCGGCGTCACGACCGAGAAGGCACAGAGCCGGCTACGGGAGTACGACGCCACAAGCGCCGGCTGGAGCGCGCTGAGCCGGTCCCACCAGGAGATCGGCGAAGAGATCGGCCAACTGCTCGGCATGAGCCGCGAGCAGTTCTGCCAGGTCGTCCTCCTCCCGCAGGGCGACTTCGCGCGCTTCCTGCGCGCCGACGCCGAGGCGCGCGGCCGGCTGCTCGGCCGGCTCTTCGACACCCGCCGGTTCGCCGCCGTCGAGGAGCGGCTCGCCGAACTGCGCCGGGGCGCCGAACAGCAGGTACGGGCCGGGGACGAATGGCTGCTCGGCGTCGCGCAGCGCATCGCCCAGGCGGCGGGCGCGGGCATCGAACAGCCGCTGCCCGCACGGCAGCCCGGCGATCCGGGCCTGGCCCCCGCCGTCCTGGAGTGGGCGGCCGTCGCCCGCGCGACGGCGCACGAGCGCCGGGACATCGCCGGGTCGGCCCTCGCGGGCGCCGAGAGCCGGCAGGCGACGGCGCGCCGACTGCTCGACGCCGAGCGCGAACTGGCCAGGCTCCAGGAGAGGTTCGCCGACGGACAGCGGCGGGCCGCGGCGCTCGAAGCCCGCCGTCCTCAGTACGAGGCGGCGCGCGCCACGCTGGAGCGGGCCCGCAAGGCCGACCAGGTCGCCCCCGCGCTCGCCCTGCGCGAGGACGCCGAGCGCGCGCACCGTACGGCCGCCGCCGACCGCGACCGGGCACGCGGCCGGCTCCCCGCCGAGCTCACCGACAGCGGCGCCGACCATCTCTCCGCGCTGGAGCGGAAGATGATCGAGGAGCTGGGCCGGGTCGACGCCGCCCGGGGCGCCGAGCGCCGCAGCGCGGAGATCAGCCGCGAACGGGCCGAACTGGACCGCCAGGCGCGCGCCGACGAAGAGCTTCTGGCGGACGCCGCCGGCTGGCTCGCCGACTGGGACTCCGCCCGACGACAGCACCAGGACCGCATCGAGACGGCCCAGGAGGCCGCGACCCGCGCCGAACAGCTCGCGGGACAGCTCGAACCGGCCCGCGGCCAACTCGACGCCGCCCGCGCGCGCGACACGCTCCAAGCGCGGGCCGCCGCGTCGGAGCGGCTCCTGAACAGCGCCCGCGAGCGCGCCAACGACGCCAAGGAGAGCTGGCTCGACCTGCGCGAGCGACGGCTGCGCGGCATCGCCGCCGAACTCGCCGCCCGGCTCGTCGCGGGCGAACCGTGCGCGGTCTGCGGCTCCGCCGACCACCCCGAGCCCGCGCGCGCCACGGCGGGCCAGGTCGACCAGGCGTCGGAGGACGCCGCGTTCGCCGCCTCCCGGAGAGCCGAGACGGCCGTGACGGAGGCCGAACGCGACCACGCCTCGGTACGCGAGGAGTACGCGGCGGCCCGGTCGGCCGCCGGCGGATCGACCGTCGCCGAACTGGTCGCGCTCACCGAGCGCCTGGGCCGCGAGCACACCGAGGCACACCGCCTCGCCGCCGGTACGCACGCGGCCCGCGAGGCACTGGCCCGCGCCGAACAGGAGCGCGAGGACCGGCTCACCGCGCGGCGGTCGGCCGAGAACCGCGTCGCGGCCCGTACCTCACGGCGCGAGGCGCTCGACCACGAGCAGACCGGCCTCGAATCGGAACTGGCCCGCGCGCGGGGCGACGCCGACAGCGTCGCCGCGCACGCCGAGCTGCTGGCGAACAGGGCACGGCTGCTCGCCGAGGCGGCCGACACCGTACGGGACTTCGACACCACGGCCCAGCGGCTCAAGGAGAGCGACGACCGGCTCGCGGACGCCGCTTTCCGCGCCGGGTTCGACACCCCGCGCGCGGCGGCGGCAGCGCTGCTGTCCGGCGCGGAGCAGCGCGGACTGACCCACCGGATGGACGACTGGCAGGCCGAGGCCGCCACCGTCGCCGACCGGCTCGCCGAGTCCGACGCGCGCGACGCCGCCGAGCGGCCGCCCGCCCGGCTCGACACGGCGCTGCTGTCCTACGAGGCGGCCGAGTCGGCCCTGCGCACCGCGTCCGCCGCGCTCGCGGGCGCCCACGAGCGCGGCACGGAGCTGGCCAGGCTCTCCCGGCAGGCCGAGGAGGAAGTACGGCGCCTGGGCCCCCTCCGTACGGAGTACGAGCGCGTGGCCCGCCTCGCGGCGCTCACCGCGGGCACGTCCAACGACAACGACCGCAAGATGCGCCTCGAGTCGTACGTCCTGGCGGCCCGCCTCGAACAGGTCGCCGCGGCGGCCACCGCACGGCTGCTGCGCATGTCCTCCGGCCGCTACACCCTGGTCCACTCCGACGCGAGGAGCGGCGGCGGGAAGCGGTCCGGACTCGGACTGCACGTGGTCGACTCCTGGACGGGCGGCGAGCGGGACACGGCGACCCTCTCCGGCGGCGAGACGTTCTTCGTCTCCCTCGCCCTCGCGCTGGGCCTCGCCGACGTCGTCACCGACGAGGCGGGCGGCGCGCGCCTGGACACCCTCTTCATCGACGAGGGCTTCGGCAGCCTGGACGACCAGACCCTGGACGAGGTCCTGGACGTGCTGGACTCGCTGCGCGAACGCGACCGCAGCGTCGGCATAGTCAGCCATGTCGCCGACCTCCGCCGCCGGATCCCGACCCAGCTGGAGGTGACGAAGTCCCGCCGGGGCTCGACGGTCAGTCTCCGTACGGGGGGAGCCGACGGATGAGCGGGACGGTCGGCGCCGCGCGGCAATCCGTATGACAACGCCCGGGCCGCCGACCATCGTTGCTGCCCCTGCCCCAACCTCCCCAGCGCGGGCGCCCGGCACCTGTCTCTTATAC
>NZ_JBHUZM010000158.1:0-16212 GCF_042667665.1 Streptomyces sp. NPDC057307
GCCCGGGAGAATTCCCGGGCCCCTCGCTGTTCGAAACAGAGCGATCGATCGATCCGATCAGTCGTCGGATCAGCCGTCCGATCAGTCGGTCAGGTCCACCGAGCGCGCCGAGTTCGCGCCGATCTCGTCCGAGATCTCGGCCAGCACGGCCGGCGGCACGTTGTCGTCCACGGAGAGGACGACCAGCGCCTCGCCGCCCTCCTCCGCCCGCGAGACCTGCATCCCCGCGATGTTCAGCCCCGCCTCGCCGAGAATCCGGCCGACGGTGCCGACGACACCCGGACGGTCCTCGTACCGCAGGACGACCATGTGGTCGGCCAGGGACACGTCGACGTCGTACTCACCGATCGCGACGATCTTCTGCAGGTGCTTGGGACCCGCGAGCGTGCCGGAGACCGACACCTCCTCGCCGCCCGAGAGCGTGCCCCGCACGGTGACCACGTTGCGGTGGTCGGGCGACTCGCTCGACGTCGTGAGACGCACCTCGACGCCGCGCTCCTGCGCGAACAGCGGCGCGTTCACGTAACTCACGGTCTCGTCGACGACGTCCTCGAACACGCCCTTCAGCGCGGACAGTTCGAGCACCTTCACGTCGTGCTGCGTGATCTCGCCGTAGACCTCGACATCGAGGCGTACGGCGACCTCGCCCGCCAGCGCCGTGAAGATCCGGCCCAGCTTCTCGGCGAGCGGCAGACCCGGCCGTACGTCCTCGGCGATGACCCCGCCCTGGACGTTGACCGCGTCGGGCACCAGTTCACCGGCGAGCGCGAGCCGCACCGACCTGGCCACCGAGACGCCCGCCTTCTCCTGCGCCTCGTCCGTCGACGCGCCGAGGTGCGGGGTGCAGACGACCTGGTCGAACTGGAAGAGCGGGGAGTCCGTGCAGGGCTCCTTCGTGTACACGTCCAGTCCGGCGCCCGCGACGCGGCCCTCCTTGAGCGCGGAGGCCAGCGCCTCCTCGTCCACGATCCCGCCGCGCGCGGCGTTGACGATGCGCACCGTCGGCTTGACCTTGTGCAGCGCCTCGTCGCCGATCAGCCCGAGGGTCTCGGGGGTCTTCGGCAGGTGCACGGTGATGAAGTCCGACACCTCCAGCAGCTCGTCCAGCGAGAGCAGCTTGACGCCCATCTGCGCGGCGCGCGCGGGCTGTACGTACGGGTCGTACGCGACGATCTTCATCCCGAACGCCGACATGCGCTGCGCGACCAGGACACCGATACGGCCGAGTCCGACGACGCCGAGCGTCTTCTCGCTCAGCTCGACGCCCGTGTACTTGCTGCGCTTCCACTCGCCGTTCTTCAGGGCGGAGTTGGCCTGCGGGATGTTGCGCGCCGTGGCGACCAGCAGACCGCAGGCCAGCTCGGCCGCGGTCACGATGTTCGAGGTGGGCGCGTTGACGACCATCACGCCGGCCTTGGTGGCGGCGGAGACGTCGACGTTGTCGAGACCGACACCGGCGCGGGCGACGACCCTCAGCTTCTTCGCCGCGGCAACCGCCTCGGCGTCGACCTTGGTCGCGGAGCGGACGAGGATCGCGTCCACGTCGGCGATGGCGGGCAGCAGTTCGGCGCGGTCGGCACCGTTGCAGTGGCGGATCTCGAAGTCCGGACCGAGCGCGTCGACAGTGGCGGGCGACAGCTCTTCGGCGATGAGTACAACCGGCTTTTGATTGGAACGCGAGCTCACGTGGGTCCTCACAAGTCCATTGCGGACGGCCGTCCCGACGGCCGCAGGCGGCGGAGGGTGCCAGGCCCTGGTCCGGGCCTGATCGCGTGGAAGACGCACGACATTGTGGGCCTGACGCGGATGTATCCAGCAGTGTAGTGGTGCGGGCGACGGGGGTTTCCCGCCTCGGCGGGCAGATCACCCGTACGTGGTCGGCCCCGCCACAAGCGCTTACCGACGGCCGCGAAACACCCTTTGGGCGAGCGCCAACGCGGCCGATTCGACGACCGGTTCAACGACCGGTTCGACGACCGGTTCGACGACCGGTTCAACGACCGGTCGGACAACTGGTCGGACGACCGGTCCGGTGCCGGGTCCGACGCGCGGGCCCGGCACCGGGAACGTGTCAGACGTCGTCGTTGTCGACCCAGCTCATGAGCTTGCGCAGCTCACGGCCCGTGCTCTCCAGCAGCGAGTCGCTGTCGGCCTTCTTGTACTCGTTGTACTTCTTCAGACCGCCGTGGTACTCGTCCATCCAGTTCTGGGCGAACGTGCCGTCCTGGATCTCGGCGAGGACCTTCTTCATCTCGGCCTTGGTCTGGTCCGTGATGATCCGCGGGCCGGTGACGTAGTCGCCCCACTCGGCGGTCTCGGAGACCGACCAGCGCATCTTGTCCAGGCCGCCCTCGTACATCAGGTCCACGATCAGCTTCAGCTCGTGGAGGCACTCGAAGTACGCGATCTCCGGCTGGTAGCCGGCCTCGACCAGCGTCTCGAAGCCGGCCTTGACCAGCGCGGACGTACCGCCGCAGAGGACGACCTGCTCACCGAAGAGGTCGGTCTCGGCCTCCTCGCTGAAGGTCGTCTTGATGACGCCGGCGCGGGTGCCGCCGATGCCCTTCGCGTAGCTCAGCGCCAGCTCGAAGCCCTTGCCGGTGGCGTCCTGCTCGACGGCCGCGATACACGGCACGCCGCGGCCCTCCTCGTACTGACGGCGGACCAGGTGGCCGGGACCCTTCGGGGCGACCATCGCGACGTCGACGCCCGCGGGCGGCTTGATGAAGCCGAACCGGATGTTGAGGCCGTGGCCGAAGAACAGCGCGTCGCCGTCCTTCAGGTTGTCCTTGATGGACTCCTCGTAGACCTGCGCCTGGATCGGGTCCGGCACCAGGATCATGATGACGTCGGCCCAGGTGGCCGCCTCGGCGGGCGTCACCACGCGCAGGCCCTGCTCCTCGGCCTTCGCCTTCGACTTGGAACCCTCGTGCAGGCCGACCCGGACGTCGACACCCGAGTCACGGAGCGACAGCGCGTGGGCGTGGCCCTGGCTGCCGTAGCCGATGACCGCGACCTTGCGGCTCTGGATGATGGACAGGTCGGCATCGTCGTCGTAGAACAGCTCGGCCACTGGGTCTTCTCCTTGGTGTGCAAACTGACGTGTCGCTGTGTGCGCCCCACCGTACGGCGGGGCGGGTAAAGGGCGTCTCACGGTCTCGGCATACGAACCGGGATGCTGTACGGCTCCGAGGGCCGGGCTCCGCGCCGCGCCCGAAGGGCTTACGCGCTGCGGTCGAGCGCCCGCAGGCTGCGGTCCGTGATGGACCGCGCGCCGCGCCCTATGGCGATCGTGCCGGACTGGACAAGCTCCTTGATGCCGAACTGCTCCAGCATCTTGAGCATCGCGTCGAGCTTGTCACTCGATCCGGTGGCCTCGATGGTGACGGCGTCGGGTGAGACGTCCACGGTCTTGGCGCGGAAGAGCTGCACGATCTCGACGATCTGGGAGCGGGTCTCGTTGTCGGCGCGGACCTTCACCAGGACGAGCTCGCGCTGGATCGCGGCGCCGGGCTCGAGTTCGACGATCTTCAGGACGTTGATCAGCTTGTTGAGCTGCTTCGTCACCTGTTCGAGCGGCAGGTCCTCGACATTGACCACGATGGTGATGCGGGAGATGTCGGGGTGCTCGGTGACACCCACCGCCAGTGAGTCGATGTTGAAGCCGCGCCGGGAGAACAGCGCGGCGATCCTGGCCAGGATGCCGGGGGTGTTCTCCACCAGGACGGAGAGGGTGTGCTTGGAAGACATTTTCGTCGTTCTTTCTCTCGCTCTCGGCATCCGGCTCAGTCGTCCAGGCTGTCGCCGAAGTCGGGGCGCACACCCCGGGCGGCCAGGACCTCGTCGTTGGAGGTGCCCGCGGCCACCATCGGCCAGACCTGGGCGTCCTCGTGGACGATGAAGTCGACCACCACGGGGCGGTCGTTGATGGAGTTGGCCTTGGCGATCACGGCGTCCAGCTCGTCCGGGGACTCGCAGCGCATCGCGACACAGCCCATGGCCTCGGAAAGCTTCACGAAGTCCGGGATACGGGTGCCGCCGTTGGGCTTCGCGCCGTCCGCGGCCGATCCCTCGAAGGACCCGCCGGCGGCCACGTCGGGGCCGCTGTGCAGGACGGTGTTGGAGTAACGCTGGTTGTAGAAGAGGGTCTGCCACTGGCGGACCATGCCCAGCGCGCCGTTGTTGATGATCGCGACCTTGATGGGGATGTTGTTCAGGGCGCAGGTGACCAGTTCCTGATTGGTCATCTGGAAGCAGCCGTCGCCGTCGATCGCCCACACGGTGCGGTCGGGCTGCCCGGCCTTGGCGCCCATGGCGGCCGGGACCGCGTAGCCCATCGTGCCCGCGCCGCCGGAGTTGAGCCAGGTGGCGGGCTGCTCGTAGTCGATGAAGTGGGCGGCCCACATCTGGTGCTGGCCGACGCCCGCCGCGTAGATCGTGTCGTCCGGGGCGAGTTGGCCGATGCGCTGGATGACGTGCTGCGGGGAGAGACTGCCGTTCGCCGGCTGGTCGAAGCCGAGCGGGTACGTCTCGCGCCAGCGGCTGAGGTCGCGCCACCAGGCGCTGTAGTCACCGACGTTGCCCTCGGTGTGCTCGGCCTGGACCGCCTGGACGAGGTCGGCGAGGACCTCGCGGGCGTCGCCGACGATCGGCACGTCGGCGGCGCGGTTCTTGCCGATCTCGGCCGGGTCGACGTCGGCGTGGACGATCTTCGCGTACGGGGCGAAGCTGTCCAGCTTGCCGGTGACGCGGTCGTCGAAGCGGGCTCCGAGGGCGACGATCAGGTCGGCCTTCTGCAGCGCGGTGACGGCGGTGACCGCACCGTGCATGCCCGGCATTCCCACGTGCAGCGGGTGGCTGTCGGGGAACGCGCCCAGCGCCATCAGGGTGGTGGTGACGGGGGCGTTGGTGAGTTCGGCGAGAACGCGCAGTTCGGCGGTGGCGCCGGCCTTGATGACGCCGCCGCCGACGTACAGCACCGGCCGCTTGGCCTGGGTGATCAGCTTGGCGGCCTCGCGGATCTGCTTGGCGTGCGGCTTGGTGACGGGGCGGTAGCCGGGCAGTTCCTGGGTGGGCGGCCAGCTGAAGGTGGTCTTCGCCTGGAGGGCGTCCTTGGCGATGTCCACCAGGACGGGTCCCGGGCGGCCCGTGGAGGCGATGTGGAACGCCTCGGCGATGGTGCGCGGGATGTCCTCGGCCTTGGTGACCAGGAAGTTGTGCTTGGTGATCGGCATCGTGATGCCGCAGATGTCCGCCTCCTGGAAGGCGTCCGTGCCGATGGCCTTGCTCGCGACCTGGCCGGTGATCGCGACGAGCGGCACGGAGTCCATGTGCGCGTCGGCGATCGGGGTGACCAGGTTGGTGGCGCCGGGTCCCGAGGTGGCCATGCAGACACCGACCTTGCCGGTGGCCTGCGCGTAGCCGGTGGCCGCGTGGCCGGCGCCCTGTTCGTGGCGGACCAGGATGTGCCGGACCCGGGTGGAGTCCATCATCGGGTCGTAGGCGGGAAGGATGGCGCCGCCGGGGATGCCGAATACCGTCTCGGCCCCCACTTCCTCAAGAGAGCGAATGAGGGACTGCGCGCCCGTGACGTGCTCAACGGTGGCGGACGAGGGTCCGCCGTTACGGGCGCGCGGCGTCGGGTGGGCCCCGGTGGCCTGCTCGGTCATCGTCATTCTCTTCTCGAAGCTGAGGGTTTTTGCGGGGGTTTAGGCGGTGTCGGTGCAACAAAAAACCCCTCGTGCCGGGAGGCAGGCGAGGGGAGCGCGTCGGTGCGGTCTGCAGAGCCGGTGATGGGCACTGCTTCAGCCGACGCGCTGTCCAAGTACGAGAATTCGGGTGCGCATGGCATTGACCCTCCCTCTGACGCGCCACCACTGTCAAGTGGGTGGGACTGGCGTCTCAACATTTGAGCGCAGGGGCGGTCGGCCGCCGGGTCGGGGAATCATGTCGGGGGTGGCCGCGCGCGTACGGCGCACGGGCAGGGAGCCGCCGGACAGCACCGGCAGCGGGGCCGCGCCGGGGAGCGGGTAGTCGCCACGGATCAGGGCGCGGCGCAGCCGGTACTCGTCGAGGGGGCCGGAGAAGGCCATGCCCTGGCCGTGGGTGCAGCCCATGGCGCGGAGCGCGAGCACCTGTTCCGGTACGTCGACGCCGTCGGCCACGGAGACCATGCCCAGATCGCCGGCGATCCGGAGCAGCCCCGCCGTGATCTTGTGCAGTCTGGCGGACTCCACGACGCCCTCGACCAGCCCGCGGTCCAGTTTCAGTACGTCGACGGGGAGCCTGCGCAGTGCGTTGATCGCCGCGTAACCGCTGCCGAAGCCGTCCAGCGCGATCCGTACGCCGAGGCGCCGCAGTGCGACCAGGCGGTGCTCCAGCTCGTCCAGGGACGTACGGGGGTCGCTGTCGGCCAGCTCGATCAGCAGGGCGCCCGAGGGGAGCCCGTGGCGGGTCAGCAGGGCTTCGATGGAGCCGAGCGGCATCGACCGGTCGAGCAGTCTGCGGGCGGAGAGGCGGACGGTGACCGGCACCAGGTGGCCCGTCCGGCCGCGCTCGGCGGCCTGCTCGACGGCTTCTTCGAGCAGCCAGCGCCCTAACTCGGCGGTGCGGTCGTTGTCGTCGGCGACCCGTAAGAACTCGGCGGGCGTGAAGAGGATGCCCTGGGCGGAGCGCCAGCGGGCCTGGGCGGCGACGGCGGAGATCTGTCCGTTGGCCAGGTCCACCACGGGCTGGTGCAGCAGGGCGAACTCACCGTCGCGCAGGGCGGTGCGGAGCCTGACCGCCAGTTCGGTCCTGCGGACCACGTCGGCCTGCATCTGGGGCGCGTACAGCTCGACGCGGTCCTTGCCGCCGGCCTTGGCGCGGTACATGGCGAGGTCGGCGTTGCGCATGAGGTCGGTGGGGGTGATGCCGGGTTCGGCGAAGGCGACTCCGATGGAGGCGGCGACGCGGACATCGTTGCCTTCGATGCGGTACGGCTGCGAGAGCCTGAGGCGCAGCCGGTCGGCGATCTCGTGGACCTGGTACTCCCGGGCGGTCTGGTCGTCGGTGCCGTCGCCGAGGATGAGCGCGGCGAACTCGTCCCCGCCGAGGCGGGCGGCGGTGTCCCCGGCCCGTACCGAGTCCTGGAGGCGGCGGGCCGCGTGGATCAGCAGTTCGTCGCCGACCTGGTGGCCGAGGCGGTCGTTGACGCCCTTGAAGCCGTCGAGGTCGATGAAGAGCACCGCCGTGCCGGGGTCGCCCGCGCGGCGTCCGGAGAGGGACTGGCGGACCCTCTCGGTGAAGAGGGCGCGGTTGGGCAGGTCGGTGAGCGGGTCGTGCTCGGCGTTGTGCTGCAACTGGGCCTGGAGCCGTACGCGTTCGGTGACGTCGCGGCTGTTGAGGATCAGGCCGCCCTGGTGCCGGTTGACCGTGGACTCCACGTTCAGCCAGTCGCCGGAGCCCGATTTGAAGCGGCATTCGATGCGGGTGGTGGGCTCCTCCGTGGGAGGAGCGGCGAGGAAGCGGCGTACTTCGCGTTTGACCCGGCCGCGGTCGTCCGGGTGGATGATCGATTCCAGTGCGGCGCCGACGAGGCCGTCCGCCTCGCGTCCGTAGACGCCGACCGCCGCGGGGCTGACGTAGTCGAGGGTGCCTTCGGGCCCGGCGATCATGATGACGTCGCTCGAACCCTGGACCAGGGAGCGGAAGTGGTTCTCCTTCTGGGCCAGTTCATGGGTGAGCGCGATGTTGTCGACGAGCATGATGCCCTGCCGTACGACCAGGGCGAGGACGACCGTGCAGCCGGTGAGGACCACCACGCGGTCGACGCGGCGGCCCTCGATGACGTTGTACAGGATGCCCAGGGTGCACACGGCGGCGGCGAGATAGGGCGTGAGGGCGGCCAGGGAGCCCGCGATCGGCCTGCTGGGATGCCTGGGCGGGCGGGGGGCCCGCACCTGCGCGGGCGCGCTCTCGGCGGCCTTGCGGACGCCCCAGGGCGCGTAGGCGAGCAGCAGGGACCCGGCGAACCAGCCCGCGTCGAGCAGTTGGCCCGAGCGGTAGGTCTCCCGGAGCAGCGGGGAGGTGAACAGGGCGTCGCACAGGACCGTGAGGGCGAGGGCGGCGATGGCGGAGTTGATCGCCGTACGGCTGCCGGTCGAGCGCCGGAAGTGCAGGGCGAGCACCATGCTGACGAGCACGATGTCCAGCAGCGGATAGGCGAGGGAGAGCGCGGCGTGGGCGACGGTCTCGCCGTCGAAGTGCGTGGTGTGCGCGAGGGCCAGGCTCCAGGAGAGCGTGAGGAGCGAGCCGCCGATCAGCCAGGCGTCGAGGCCGAGACAGACCCAGCCGGCCTTGCTGACGGGGCGTTTGGCGAGGACGAGCAGGCCGACGATGGCGGGCGGCGCGAAGCAGAGGAAGAACAGGTCGGCGAGGGAGGGGCTCGGTACGGGGCGGTCGAGCACCACCTCGTACCAGCCCCAGACCGCGTTCCCCCCCGCGGCCATGGCGGAGGAGAGCGAGAAGAGCAGCCAGGCGGGCCGGAAGCGGCTGTCGTTGCCGCGGGCGTAGAGGAAGCAGGAGACGGCGGCGATGAGGGCGGCGATGCTCAGGCCGAAGTCGCCCATGAACAGGGCCACTTCGCGGGAGCCCCAGCCGAGGGCCGCGCCGGTGGCGTAACCGCCGCAGATGAGGGCGAGGAGGAGCTGTGCGAGGAGACCGGTGGGGCCTCCGCCGCCGTCGGTGCCACTGCCCGTACCGCTGCCGTCGCCCGGGGGCGTGCGGCGGCCGAGGATCGCCCCCGGGGCGGTCACGGGGTCACCTCGGGGGGTGTCGCCGTCACCGCCGACGCGCTGCGTCCTGGCGCCGGTGGGACAAGCGTCGGTGGGGTGCGCGTCGCCGAGAGGTGGGTCGGCCGGGGGTGGGTCGCCCGGGCCCGGCTCGTCTCGGTACGGGTCGTCGTGGCGCCGGGCGTCGCGGCCCGGGTCGTCTCGGCACGGGGCGTCGTCGCCCGGCCGTGCGTCGGTGGGTCCGAAGGCCGCCGTGGGCGGCCCTTCCGCGTCGGATCGTTCGTCCATCGGCAGTACATCGCCCGTCGCCCCCCTCGGATTCTGATCGCTCCGCCACGCCGTCCCTCGCACGACGCGGCCCCCAGATCGGGACGATACACCAGACTCGTCACTCAGGGACATAGTTCTTCTACTCTCCGTGACGAGCAGGGAGTTGTCGTTCCCGAGTGAGGATCGGCGGGGGCTCAGTCGGTGACGAGCACCTCGTTGCGCAGGGCTTCCCCCGCGGCGTAGCGGGTGAGTTGGTCGGCGAGCAGGCGCTTGGCGCGCGGCATGAAGGCCGAGGTGGATCCGCCCACGTGCGGGCTGATGAGGACACCCGGAGCATGCCAGAGAGGATGCCCCGGCGGGAGGGGTTCCGGATCTGTGACGTCCAGAGCGGCCTTGATCCTTCCGCTTTCCAGCTCGGCGAGGAGCGCCTTGGTGTCGGCGACCTGGCCGCGCGCGACGTTCACGAACAGCGCGCCGTCCTTCATACGGGCCAGGAACGCGGCGCCCGCCAGGCCCTTCGTCTCCTCGGTGAGCGGCGTCGACACGATCACGATGTCGGCCTCGGGGAGCAGTTCCGGCAGATCGGTGAGTGCGTGCACGGGACCGCGCTCGGTGGCACGGGCGGAGCGCGCCACGCGCGCCACCCGCGCACACTCGAAGGGCGCGAGCCGGTCCTCGATGGCGGCGCCGATCGAGCCGTATCCGACGATCAGCACGGACTTGTCGGCCAGCGCCGGGTAGAAGCCGGACTTCCACTCCTCGGCGTCCTGGCCCCGGACGAAGCCGGGGATGCCGCGCAGGGACGCGAGGACGAGTCCGACGGTGAGTTCGGCGGTGCTGGCCTCGTGGACGCCCTTGGCGTTGCAGAGGCGTACGCCGGAGGGCAGCGAGCCGAGGCCGGGCGCGACGTGGTCTATGCCGGCCGAGAGCGTCTGTACGACGCGTACGGAGGTCATCGCGGCGAGCGGCCGGAGCGCGATGTCCATTCCCTTCATGTACGGGACTACGTAGAAGGCGCAGTCGGCCGGATCGGCGGGATAGTCCGCGGCCCCGTCCCAGTGGCGGTAGTCCAGGCCCCCGGGGAGCCCTTCGATCTCGTCGGCGGGGATCGGCAGCCACACGTCTGAAGTCATGGTCAGGAGGCTATGCGAAGCCCATGGGGGTGTTGAAGGGCGTTCCGAGGACCGGAACACGGTCCGGCGTCGGGGTGTCGCGGCGCCGACGGGCCCATGAGGTTAGCTGGAGTGTGTCCGGGGGCGGTTCGTCCGGAGGGAGCGGGCGCGGGAAGAAGCGGGAGGGGCGGGGCAGTTGGAGCGCAGGGCGATCGGTGCGACGGCACTCACGGTGGGCGCCGTGGGACTCGGCTGTATGCCGATGAGTTGGGCCTACAGCGCCTCCGAGCAGCGGGGCGACCGTTCGTCGCGCACCGTGCACGCGGCGCTCGACGCCGGTACGACGCTGCTCGACACGGCCGACATGTACGGCCCGTTCACCAACGAGCTGCTGCTGGGTCGGGTGCTGAAGGAGCGGCGCGGCGACGCCTTCGTGTCCACCAAGTGCGGCCTGCTGGTGGGCGATCAGCACATCGTGGCCAACGGCCGTCCCGGCTATGTGCGCCGGGCGTGCGACGCGTCACTGCGCCGGCTGCGGACGGATGTGATCGACCTCTACCAGTTGCACCGGGCCGATCCGGAGGTGCCGGTCGAGGAGACGTGGGGTGCGATGGCGGAGCTGGTGGCGGCGGGGAAGGTGCGGGCCCTGGGGATGTGCGCGGTGGACGCCCGCGCGTCGCGCCGTACCGGCACGGATCGGTACGGGGCGACGATCCGGCTGCTGGAGCGGATGCAGCAGGTGTTTCCGGTGAGCGCGGTGGAGGCGGAGCTGTCGGTGTGGTCGCGGGAGGCGACGGAGCGGCTGCTGCCGTGGTGCGCGGCGCGGGGCGTCGGGTTCCTGGCGGCGATGCCGCTGGGAAGCGGCTATCTGACGGGCACGCTCACTCCCGGGCAGGGGTTCGAGCCGGACGACGTACGGGCCAGGCATCCCCGCTTCACCGCGGAGATGATGGCGTCGAACCAGCCGGTGGTGGCGGGGCTGCGGCGGGTCTCCGAGCGGCACGGGGCGACGCCGGCGCAGGTGGCGCTCGCGTGGGTGCTGGCGCGCGGCCCCGCGGTGGTGCCCGTTCCGGGGGCGAAGCGGGAGCGATGGGCGGTGGAGAACGCGGGGGCGGCGGGGCTGGCGTTGTCGGCGGCGGATCTGGCGGAGATCGCCGCGCTGCCCGCGGCGTGGGAGTCGTGGCACTGATACCGGGTCGATGGGAACCTGGACGGAGGCTGCGGTGTATGAAACGTAGAGACGCAGCCGTCGAAGGGATCAAGACCGTGCAACGTGCTCCAGTGACGGCCGTGTTGGCCGCAGCGGCGCTATTCGTGGTGACCGCGTGCTCGTCCTCCGACGGCACGCCGAAGTCCGAGGGCCCGGCGGGTTCCCCGTCCGCGTCGGTGTCCGCCGGTTCGACGCCCCCGGACGACGAGGCGGCGCCGTCGGCGCCGCCCGCCAAGGGCTCGGCGAAGGTGGTGTCCACGCTGACCGAGGGCCTCAAGTCGCCGTGGGGCATGGCGGCGCTGCCCGAGGGCGATCTGCTGGTCTCCTCGCGCGACGAGGGGACGATCACGCGGGTCGACTCGGAGAGCGGCGAGAAGACCGAGGTGGGCGAGGTGGCCGGGGTCTCCCCCGGTGGCGAGGGCGGTCTGCTGGGCCTGGCGATCTCCCCGTCGTTCGCCTCGGACACCTATGTGTACGCGTACTTCACGACGGTCTCGGACAATCGCATCGCCCGCATGCTCTACGACCCGGAGCGACCGGTGGGCCGGCAGTTGGGCGCGCCCGACACGATCCTGCGGGGCATCCCGAAGGGCACCATCCACAACGGCGGCCGGATCGCCTTCGGCCCCGACAAGATGCTCTACGCGGGCACGGGCGAGACGGGTGAGACGGGTCTCGCGCAGGACAAGGAGTCCCTGGGCGGGAAGATCCTGCGGATGACTCCGGACGGGCAGCCCGTGCACGGCAATCCCGAGGCGGACTCGGTGGTGTACACGTACGGGCACCGCAATGTGCAGGGCCTCGCCTGGGACGCCGAGAAGCGGCTGTGGGCGTCGGAGTTCGGCCAGAACACGTGGGACGAGCTGAATCTGATCGAGCCGGGGAAGAACTACGGCTGGCCGGAGGCCGAGGGCAAGGCCGGGAAGCCGGGCTTCGTCGATCCGGTGGAGGAGTGGCGGACGAGCGACGCGTCGCCGAGCGGTATCGCCTACGCCAAGGGGTCCATCTGGATGGCCGCCCTGCGCGGCGAGCGGCTCTGGCGGATCCCCCTGGCCGGGGTGAAACCGTCGGCCGCCGCCCAGGCTTTCCTGGAGGGCGACTACGGCCGGCTGCGTACGGTGCTGGCGACCGGGGACGGGGCGCTCTGGCTGCTGACCAGCAACACGGACGGCCGGGCGACCCCGAAGGCGGGAGACGACAAGATCCTTCGGGTGGATGTGACGTAGCGGTGGTGGCATGACGCCGGTGGGCGGGGCGGCGGCTCTCGTCGCCCACCCCCACTCCCGGCCGACGGGCCGCTGTGCCGCCGGCCGACGGCACGGCGGCGCCACCGACCCGGATGAGCGCGACAGGCCCTAGGAGTGCGTGGGCTCCAGGTCGTTGAAGAGGTGCAGGCGGTGGGTCATCGCCGCCGCCTCCGTGCGGCCCGAGACGCCGAGCTTGGCCAGGATGTTGGAGACGTGCACGCTCGCCGTCTTGGGTGAGATGTACAGCTCCTCCGCGATCTGGCGGTTGCTGCGGCCCTCGGCGACGCGGCGCAGGACGTCCTGTTCGCGGGGGGTCAGGCCCAGTGAGCCGAGGGCGTCCGCCTCGGAGGCGGGCGCCGGGGCGAGCCGTGGAGTCGTGGCGAGGCTGATCCGCGCCCGGCCGGCGAGGAGTTCGATCTGCTCCACCAGAAGCCGGGCGCCGAGCCTCTTCGCCGTGGTGTGGGCCTGAACGAGGAGTTCCGCGGCCTGTTCCCGGTCGGCGGACGCCGCGAGGAGGTCCGCCGCCCAGCGATGGCGGGTGTCGGCGAGTTCGTACGGCCGCCGCAGCGCCTCGAACGCCGCCACGGCGCGGGCCCACAGCTTCGGGGCGACGATGCCGTCGGCGCGGGCGAGTTCGGCTTCGAGCAGCAGGTCGTACGCCTGCCAGACCGGGACGATCGCGGGCAGTCGCTTCGCGTGGTCGCGGACGGTCGCCAGGATCGCCTCCCGGCCCTCGTCGGCCTCCGGCAGTCCGCGCGCGTCCGCCTCCATCCCGGCGGCCGAGCAGAGCAGCGGCAGCGCGTACCGCTGCATGCCCGGCGGGAAGCCCTGCGCGGCGACCTGCTCGAACTCGGCGCGGGCCTCCGCGAGTCGCCCCTGCCGCGCGGCGCTGACCATCGCCAGCCTGGCCGGTGCGATGACGTGCTGCGGCTGCGGGTCGTGCGGACCGAAGACCGCGCGGGCCAGTGTCACCTGGCTCTCGGCCTCCGCGGCGTCCCCGCACGCGAGGGCGAGCATCGCGCGCCGTACGGCCACCAGGGCGCGGGCCTTGGGGGCGTACGCGATCTGGGCGGCCTCGTCGATGGCCGACCGCGCCTCGGTCCAGCGGCCGAGCGAGAAGAGGGACTCGCTCAGGTTGACCCGGACCCAGGCTTCCTTGTCGGACATGCCCCGCTGGTGGCAGAGGGTGATGCCGAGTTCGGCGGCGGTCACCGCCTCCTCGGAGCGGCCCACGCCCTCCAGCGTGGAAGGCAGGTTGATGCTGATGCGGCCGAGCATGCCGAGCGTGCCGTCGCCGCCGAGTTCGAAGACCCGGTCCCGTACCGCGTACATCTCGGCGAGACCCTCCTCGATGGATCCCGACTCGGTGGTGAGCCAGCCGCGGGTGTGTCTGGCGTTCAGTTCGATGTTCTCGGCGCCGACGAGGCGCGCGTACTCCACGGCGCGGTCGGCGGCGGCGAGGCTGTTGGGGCCCGGCCGGTGCAGGGCGCCCCAGCTCGCGACGTCGGAGAGCACCGAGGCGTGCACGGCGGACGGCGGCAGGCCGAGCACCAGGTCCTGCGCGGTGGCCAGTTCGTGCCAGCCGTCGCCGCGTGTCAGCTCCTGCACCAGCCGTGAGCGCTGGGTCCAGAACCAGGCGGCGCGCAGCGGGTCGTCCACCTTCTCCAGCACCCGCATGGCCTTCTTGGACAGCGCCAGGGCCCGTTCGCGGTCGCCGCCGGAGCGTGCCGCGACGGTCGCCTCGGCCAGCAGGTCGAGATAGCGCAGCGGGCCGCTCGGGCCTTCGGCGGTGAGCGGGTAGACCTCGGTGTCGTCCGGGGGCCTGAGGTGGGCCCGTACGTCCTCGGGCGCGGCGTCCCACAGCTCCATGGCGCGCTCCAGCAGCCGCAGTTGCTCGGCGTGGGCGTAGCGCCGGCGGGCCTCGACGGAGGCGAGCAGGACGACGGGCAGGGCTTTGGCCGCGTCGTGCGCGTAGTACCAGTAGCTGGCGAGGCGGGTGGTGCACTCGTCGCCCCGTACGAGGGTGGGGTCGGCCTCCAGGGCCTCGGCGAGGTGGCGGTTGAGCCGGGAGCGTTCGCCGGGGAGCAGGTCGTCGCTGATGGCCTCGCGGACGAGCGAGTGCCGGAAGCGGTAGCCGTCGCCGTCCGCCGTGGTGAGGAGGATGTTCGCGCCGACGGCCGCCCGCAACGCCTCGATCAGGTCGTCCTCGGAGAGCTGTGCGACGGCCAGCAGCAGGGGGAACTCGACGGAGGCGCCGCCCTCGGCGACGATCCGGACCACCCGCTGGGCGTTCTCCGGCAGCGTCTCGACGCGGACGAGCAGCAGGTCGCGCAGTGAGTCGGTGAGTCCGGAACGGCAGCCGGTCTCGACGGCGACGGCCAGTTCCTCCACGAAGAACGCGTTGCCGTCGGAGCGGCCGAAGATCTCGTCGACGAGCTGGGGCGCCGGCTCGTCCCCGAAGATGCCGCGCAGTTGCCCCCGGACCTCGGCGCGGCTGAAGCGGGACAGCTCGACCCGGCGGACCGTGCGCAGCCGGTCCAGCTCCGCGAGGAGCGGGCGCAGCGGGTGCCTGCGGTGGATGTCGTCGGCGCGGTAGCTGGCGATGACGAGGAGCCGGCCGCGGCGCAGCGTACGGAAGAGATAGGCGAGCAGGTGGCGGGTGGAGGCGTCCGCCCAGTGCAGATCCTCCAGGATGAGGACGACCGTGCGGTCGGCGGCGACGCGCTCCAGCAGCCTGACGGTGAGTTCGAAGAGGCTGGCCGTGCCGTGCTCGCCCAGGGCGCCGCTCATGGAGGGGCCCAACTCGGGCAGGATCCTGGCCAGTTCGCCTTCCTGGCCCTCGGCGGCGGCGGCGATCTCCTCGGGCAAGAGCCGCCGCAGGCCGCGCAGCGCCGCGGAGAAGGGCGCGAAAGGCAGTCCGTCGCCGCCGATCTCGACACAGCCGCCGACCGCGACGACCGCCTTGTCGCGGCAGGCCACCGAGATCAGCTCCTCGATGAGCCGGGTCTTGCCGACTCCCGCCTCACCGGCGACGAGCAGCGCCTGTGGCTCGCCCGCGGCGGCGCGGGCGAGCGCATCGGTGAGTACGGTCAGCTCGCCGTCGCGACCGACGAACACCGGGCTGACTGACTTGGTCTCCACAGCTCCGAGCATCGCACAGGGGTACGACAGTGCGGCACTCGTTATCGCGGGCGCCGCAGGTACCGGTGGCACCTGCGGCGATCGCGGATCCGACTTCTTCAGGAGGTCGGGGCGGGCGGTCATCTCCGTAACCCCGTCACGCCGCGCTCACGAACCGGTTGCGGAGCGATTCCACCCGCCCCTCGCCCTCGTTGCGGGCGTTGCGCGCGGCTTCCTTGCGGGCCTTGCGGACCGTGCGGATCAGCCGCCGGCTGTCGGCCTCACGGATCAGCTCGGCCGCCCGCATCTGGTGCATCTCGTACTCGAACATGTCGACTCCCCTGTCACGAAGTGTTGCGGCGTCCTGCGATGCCTCAACATTCGTCTCCCAGGGGGTGCGCACGCATCGGGCGTGTGCCGCATCTTCGCGACGCGGGCGCCTTAGGCGGACGGACCGGGGGCCGGGCGGGACCCTAAGGCCC
>NZ_JBHUZM010000159.1:0-16177 GCF_042667665.1 Streptomyces sp. NPDC057307
GCCCCCGCCCGGAGAGATCCGGTCGGGGGCGCCGTCGTGCGCGAGCCCCGGGGCGCCGTCGTGTCCGCGTACGCGTCCTCGTGCACGCGTACCCCGCCGCCCCGTCGCCCGTACGCGGACGACCCCGCCCAAGAGGGGTAACCTCGGCTCGGTCACCCGAAGGAGTCCCGACATGACCCCGCCCGTCATCCACTCGCTGCGCGAGCAGATCCGCGAGCACATCGTGGAGGGCATCGTGAGCGGCCGCTGGAAGCCGGGTGAGCGGATCGTCGAGCGGCGGATCGCGACCGAGCTGGCCGTCAGCCAGACGCCCGTACGCGAGGCGCTGCGCGAGCTGGAGTCGTTGCGGCTGATCGAGTCCGCGCCGAACAAGGGCGTCCGCGTGCGGAATCTGACCGCGGCGGATCTTGAGGAGAGCTACCCCGTGCGGGCCGGGCTTGAGCAGATCGCCGCCGAGCTGGCCGCCGAGCGGCTGGCGGCCGACACCTCCGCCCTGGAGCCGCATGTGACGGCGCTGTACGAGGCCGACCGGCGGGCCGACGGGACCGCGCAGGTGCGGCACACCGTCGACTTCCACCGCGAGCTGGTGCGTGCCGCCGGGAACGGCGTGCTGCTGCACACCTGGGAAGGGCTCGGCATCGAGGTGTTCACGGCGCTGTCGATCCGGTGGCTCGGCACGGTGCAGAAGTCGTACGCGGAGGAGCACCAGGAGCTGGTCGAGGCTTTCCGCCGCCGCGATCCCCTCATCGGTGCACTGGTGAAGGACCACGTGCTCGGATGTGCGCCGCGCGCCTGAACCGACGCCCGTTTCGTACCGATTCGCGGCGTCACCGCGTGCCCCGCCCACGGGCACTGAATGCCAATTTCTTCAGATCATGAAATTTTGCCGTCAACTCTTTGATCGATCATCGATCAGCGACTTACAGTCGACAGCGGGCTGCACCCAGCCCATCGCCCTGTCCTGCCAGACAAGGCTTCTCTTGACCCTCCTCCTGTCTGGAAGGCGGCGACCATGCCCGACCCCGTAGGCAAGCTTCCGAGCGAGCTCGACCAGCTCCCGGACCGCGACGCCGAGGAAACCGCCGAATGGGCGGCCTCTCTCGACGCCGTCACCGAGCACGCCGGCCCGCACCGTGCCGCGTACCTGATGCGGCGCACGCTCCAGCACGCCGAGAGCGCCGGGGTCCCCGTGCCCGCTCTGCTGGAGACGGACTACCTGAACACCATCCCGACCGCCGCCGAGCCCGCCTTCGATGGCGACGAGGCGATGGAGAGCCGGATCGCGGGCTGGAACCGCTGGAACGCCGCCGCGATGGTCACCCGTGGCTCGCGCCTCGGCGTCGGCGGCCACATCGCCACCTTCGCCTCGGCCGCCTGGCTCTACGAGACGGGCTTCAACCACTTCTTCCGCGGCAAGGAGGGTGACGGTTCGGGCGACCAGCTCTACATACAGGGCCACGCCTCCCCCGGCATCTACGCCCGCGCGTTCCTCGACGGCCGGCTCACCGAGGAGCAGCTCGACAACTTCCGCCAGGAGGCCGGCGGCAACGGCCTCCCCTCCTATCCGCACCCGCGGCGGCTGCCCTGGCTGTGGGAGTTCCCCACCGTCTCCATGGGCCTCGGCCCGCTCTCCGCGATCTACCAGGCGCGCTTCAACCGCTACCTGACGAACCGCGGGATCAAGGACACCTCGGCCTCCCACGTATGGGCGTTCCTCGGCGACGGCGAGATGGACGAGCCCGAGTCGACGGCGGCACTCGCCCTCGCGGCCCGCGAAGGGCTCGACAACCTCACCTTCGTCATCAACTGCAACCTCCAGCGCCTCGACGGCCCCGTCCGCGCGAACTTCAAGATCGTGCAGGAGCTGGAGTCCCAGTTCCGCGGCGCGGGCTGGAACGTCGTCAAGTCGCTGTGGGGCTCCGCCTGGGACGAGCTGTTCGCGCTCGACACCACGGGCGCCCTCGTCAGGAGGCTGCGCGCCGTACCGGACGCGCAGTTCCAGACGTACGCCACCCGCGACGTGGCGTACATCCGTGAGCACTTCTTCGGCGCCGAGCCCGCGCTCGTCGAGTTGGCGAAGCTGCTGAGCGACGCGAAGATCGACGAGTGCTTCCACACCTCGCGCGGCGGCCACGAGGCCCGCAAGGTGTACGCGGCCTACCGCGCCGCGCTCGCCCACAAGGGCGCGCCGACCGTGGTCCTCGCGCAGACGGTGAAGGGCTACACGCTCGGCACCGGCTTCGAGTCGCGCAACGCCAACCACCAGATGAAGAAGCTGTCCGGCGAGCAGTTCCGCACCATGCGGGATCTGCTGGAACTTCCCATCCCCGACTCGGCGTTGAACGAGGAGCTGGTGCCGTACGGCCACCCCGGCGCCGACTCCCCCGAGGTCCGCTATCTGCAGGAGCGGCGTGCCGAGCTCGGTGGGCCCGCCCCGGCCCGCCGAGTGCATGCCGTCGCGCTGCCCGAGCCGTCCGAGAAGGCGTTCCAGTCCGTCTACAAGGGCTCCGGCAAACAGTCGGTCGCCACGACGATGGCGTTCGTCCGTCTCGTGAAGGACCTGATGCGGGACAAGGAGACCGGCCGGCGCTGGGTCCCGATCGTCCCCGACGAGGCGCGTACGTTCGGTATGGAGGCGCTGTTCCCGTCGGCCGGCATCTACTCGCCGCTGGGCCAGACGTACGACCCGGTCGACCGCGACCAGATCATGTACTACAAGGAGGCCAAGGACGGCCAGATCCTCAACGAGGGGATCACCGAGGCCGGTTCGATGGCCGACTTCATCGCCGCCGCGACGTCGTACGCGACGCACGGCGAGACGATGATCCCGTTCTACATCTTCTACTCGATGTTCGGCTGGCAGCGCACGGGCGACCAGATGTGGCAGCTCGCCGACCAGCTCGGCAAGGGCTTCATCATCGGCGCGACGGCCGGCCGTACGACCCTGACGGGCGAGGGCCTGCAGCACGCGGACGGCCACTCGCACCTCCTCGCGGCGACGAACCCGGCCTCGCTCAACTACGACCCGGCGTTCGCGTACGAGATCGCGGTGATCGTCAAGGACGGCCTGCGGCGGATGTACGGCCCCGATGCCGAGGACGTCTTCTACTACCTCACCGTCTACAACGAGCCGATGCCGCAGCCCGCCATGCCCGAGGGCGTGGAGGAAGGCATCGTCAAGGGCCTGTACCGCTTCAAGGAAGGCGTGCCCGCCAAGGCGGAGGCGCCGCGACTGCAGCTCCTCGCCTCCGGCACGGCCATCCACTGGGTCCTTCAGGCCCAGGAACTGCTCGCCGCCGAGTGGGGTGTCACGGCCGACGTCTGGTCGGCGACGTCCTGGGGCGAGCTGCGCAGGGAGGCCCTGGAGTGCGACGAGGCACTGCTGCGCGGCGAGCAGCGCACGCCGTACGTGACGCGGGCCCTGGACGGGGCGCCGGGGCCGGTGCTGGCCGTCAGCGACTGGATGCGCCAGGTGCCCGACCAGATCAGCCAGTGGGTCGAGCAGGACTACTCCTCGCTCGGTACGGACGGCTTCGGCCTCTCCGACACGCGTGACGCGGCCCGTCGCCACTTCGGTGTCGACGCCCGTTCGATCACGGTCGCGGCGCTGGCGCAGCTCGCGCGGCGCGGCGAGGTGCCCGCGTCGGCGGTCAAGGAGGCGCGGGAGCGCTACGGCCTCTGAGCGACGCGTTCTCCGTAAGGAAGCGGCTTCCGGCGACCCTGTGGTCGTCGGGGGCCGCTTCCTCATGAGGTCCTTCATGACGTCCTTCATGAGGCCCTTCATGAGCTTCCTTACGAGGTCGCGTCCACGGCATCCTTGACCCTGACACCGTGTGAAGCCGTGCAGTAGGGGACGTCATGTTCACCATCGGAGACTTCGCCAGGCACGGCCGCGTGTCGGCCCGCATGCTGCGTCACTACGACGCGATCGGGCTGCTGCGTCCCGCCCGCACCGACCCGTTCAGCGGGTACCGCCACTACACCGCCGCCCAGCTCTCCCAGCTCAACCGGATCATCGCCCTGAAGGATCTCGGCTTCACGCTCCAGCAGGTGGGGGAGATCCTGGAGGACCGGGTGAACTCGGACGAGCTGCGCGGGATGCTGGCGCTTCGGCGGGCCGAGCTGGAGGCGGCGATGGCGGCGGCTGCCGCCACGCTGGTCCAGGTCGAGGCGAGGCTCCGGTCGATCGAGAGTGAGGGGCGCATGCCCACCGAAGACGTTGTCGTCAAGACCGTTCCATCGATACGCGTGGCCGAACTGACCGGTGTGGCCGCCACCTACGAGCCCCCGGACATCGGCCCGGTGATCGGTCCTCTGTACGAGGAGCTGTTCCGGCGGCTGGAGGCGGCCGGTGTGCCTGTCTGCGGGCCCGGTGTCGCCCGCTACGAGGACGTCCCCGAGGGCAACGGCGCGGTCGTCGTCCACGCGGGCGTGGTGGTCTCCGCCGACCCGGCGCCGGGCCACGACTTCGAGATCCTGGACCTGCCTCCCATCGAGCGGGCCGCGACGATCGTGCACCGGGGTTCGATGGACACGATCATGCCGACGGCCCAGATCCTGGCCCGCTGGATGGACACGGGCGGCCACCGGTCGGCGGGCTACGCGCGCGAGGTCAATCTCGAATGCCCGGCGGACAAGGACAAGTGGGTGACCGAGCTCCAGGAGCCCCTGGCGTAACGGGGCCGCCGGTGCCGGGCGGCGCGCGTGGACAATGGGTCCATGCGCGCTGCCCGGCTGATCAAGATGGTGCTGCTCCTCCAGGCGCGGCCCTCCATGACCGGGGCCGAGCTGGCACGGGAGCTGGAGGTGTCCGAGCGCACCGTCACCCGCGACGCACTGGCCCTCTCCGAGGCCGGAGTGCCCGTCTACGCGGACCGGGGGCGTTCGGGTGGCTACCGGCTCGTCGGCGGCTACCGCACCCGCCTCACGGGCCTGGCACGCGGCGAGGCGGAGGCCCTGTTCCTCTCCGGACTGCCGAACGCGCTCCGCGAGATGGGACTGGAGGACGCGGGGTCCGCCGCCCGGCTGAAGGTGTCCGCGGCGCTGCTCCCCTCCCTGAGGGGAGCGTCGGACTCGGCGGCGCAGCGGTTCCACCTGGACGCGCCCGGCTGGTACCAGGAGCCGGAGACCCCGGAGCTGCTGCCGGCCGTCGCCGAGGCCGTGTGGGACGACCGCACCGTCGTGGCCCGCTACCGGCGCCAGGACACCGAGGTGGAGCGGGAGTTGGCACCGTACGGACTCGTCCTCAAGGCGGGTGTCTGGTACCTCTGCGCCCGCGTGGACGCCACCTTCCGGGTCTACCGGATCGACCGCTTCACCGAGGTCACGCTCTCGGAGGAGCGCTTCGAGCGGGACGAGTCCTTCGACCTGCCCGCCTTCTGGGACGAGCGGGCGGCACAGTTCGCGCGGTCGATCCTCCGTACGGAGGTGGTGCTCCGGCTCTCCCCGGCCGGCCTGCGCCTGCTGCCGTACCTCACCGACCGGGCCTCGGCCCGGGCGGCGGCCGACGCGGCGGGCCCGCCGGACGAGGACGGCCGGACGACGCTCACCCTTCCGGTCGAGTCGGCCGACGTGGCCTTCACCCAGTTGTTCGCCCTCGGGCCGGAGTTGGAGGTGCTGGAGCCGGCGGAGCTGCGATCCCGCTTCGCCGACTCCGCCGACCGCACCGCCCGTCTCTACCGGTAGCCGTCCATGGGGACCTCCGTACCGGACGACGCCGCCTCCGCCGCCAGGTAGCCCCACATGTCCGGCCGGCTGCCGTCCACGTCCGTGACGCCGTACTCCTTCGCCAGCTGCCCGCTGGAGAGCGTCCGCCCCGCCCAGCGCTCCCGGTCCGGGTCCGCTACCAGCGCCGCGACGCCCCGGCCCACGTACACGGGCGTCTCGGACAGCGCGAAGTGCCGGTGGATCTTAATGCCGTCCCGCCAGTTCGCCTCGGTGACACCGAAGCCGTCGAGCATCTCCTCGGAGCGCAGGAAGCCGGGGGTGATCCCGACCGCCGTACCGCCCACCCTCTTCAGCTCCTCGGCCAGCAGGTAGGCCATCCGGATCGGGGCGTTCTTGGCGAGGTCGTAGTAGAAGTTCTCGCGCGGCGTCCTGTTCGACTCGGCGGTGCCGTCGGTGACCTCGACGACCAGGCCGCCCGGCCGCCGTACGAGCAGCGGCAGCGCGACCGAGCTGGTGATCAGATGGGTCTTCACCCCCAGCTCGAGCATCCGCAGCCCACGCTCCAGATCGAGTTCCCACACCGGGGTGTCGAAGTCCAGGAACTTGTTCCCGCCCCACACGTCGTTGACCAGCACATCCAGCCGGCCCTGCTCCCGGTCGATCCGGTCCACCAGCGCGCGTACCCGCTCGACCTCCAGATGGTCGGTCGGTACGGCGATGCCCTCGCCGCCCGCGCGGGTGACCAGTTCGGCGGTCTCCTCGATGGTCTCCGCGTGCCGCCCCACCTCGCTGACCAGCTCCCGCGTGGTGCGCCCCGTCACGTACACCGTCGCCCCGGCGGCGCCCAGCTCCACGGCGATCGCCCGCCCCGCGCCCCGGGTGGCCCCGGCCACCAGTGCGATCTTCCCCGTCAGCGGCTTGTCGGTCATCAGCCCGTTCTCCTTCTCTCGGTCTCTCACCGCGACCGTTCCACGGAAAGGAGACATCTTCTGTCCGACATTCGTGACCACCCACCGGCCGACGCGGATCTCCCCCGCTTTCCGCGCTCCGCGTGCGCCGCCCCGCGCCAAGCACGATGCTGTACCCGTGACCGACGAGACGGAGTTCTGGGAGATCATCGACGCCACGCGCGAGGCCGCCGGAGGCGACCCCGACGAGCACGCCGATCTCCTCGTGGAGCGGCTGCTCCAGCTGGACCCCGACTCGGTCCTGGACTTCGCCCGGCACTTCGAGACCCGCTACAACCGCGCGTACCACTGGGATCTGTGGGCGGCCGCCTCGATCCTGCTCGGCGGCGCGAGCGACGACGCGTTCGACTACTTCCGCTGCTGGCTCATCGGCCAGGGCCGGGAGGTCTTCGAGGGCGCGGTGCACGACCCGGACAGCCTCGCGGAGCTCCTCGACGAGTTCGACGAGGAGATCGACGGCGACGGCGAGGAGCTGGGGTACGCGGCGGACGAGGCGTACGAACAGCTCACCGGCGCGGTCGCACCCGACCTGGGGGTCGCCCCGCAGGCCCCGGAGCCCGAGGGCACACCGGTCGACTTCGAGGACTCACAGGCACTCGCCGACCGGCTTCCCCGCCTCTGGGATCGGTTCGGCGTCGACTGAAATATCGCGCCGCCCCGGCGTCAGACGTCCAGCGAACGCCCCATGAGCACGTCGTCCACATACTGCCGGTCCAGGAAGAACTCCCCCGGCAGCACGCCCTCCACCACGAAGCCCTCCGCCTCGTAGAGCGCCCGCGCCGGCTTGTTGTGCCCGAGCACCCGCAGCGTCATCCGCACCGCGCCCTCGGCACGCGCCCGCTCCATCGCCGCACGCAGCAGCAGCCGCGCCACACCACGGCCGCGCGCCCACTCGTGCACGGCGAGGCCCTGGATCTGCCGGACGTGCGCGTTGCAGGCGAGCGGGGTGGGCGCCACCGACCGGAGGTAACCGGCGATCCGGCCGTCGGCCTCGGCGACCAGATAGTCCTGGGGCCGGTGGCGCGAGTCGAAGAACGGCTCGAACGGTGCCTCCTGCCTGGGCGTGACCGCGTGGAGGAACGACCAGGTGTCGTGGTCGAGGCGGCTCAGGTCGTCGTCGTCCGACGCGAGAGCGGCACGTATGAGTGGTTCCGGCATGGCAGCAACTGTCCCATGTGGGCGGGTGGCGGCAGGATGGATTCATGAGGATCGCGATCACCGGCTCCAACGGGCTCATCGGCACGGCGCTCACGCGCTCCCTGCGAGCGGACGGGCACGAGGTGGTCCGCCTGGTCCGGCATCCCTCCCGGGCGGGCGACGAGGTCGAGTGGGACCCCTCCCGTCAGTACGTGGACGTGAGCGGGCTGTACGGCTGCGAGGGCGTCGTCCATCTCGCGGGGGCGGGAGTGGCGGACCACCGGTGGACCGACGCGTACAAGAAGGAGATCAGGGACAGCCGCGTCCTCGGTACGGCGGCGATCGCCGACGCCGTCGCCTCCCTGGACACCCCGCCCAGGGTCCTGGTGTGCGGGTCGGCCATCGGTTTCTACGGCGACACGGGCGACCGCCCGGTGGACGAGTCGGCGCCGCCCGGCGAGGGGTTCCTGCCCTCCGTGTGCGTCGAGTGGGAGGACTCGGCGTCCCCCGCGTCGGACGCGGGCGTACGGACGGTGTTCGCCCGCACGGGCCTCGTCGTGGCCCGCGAAGGCGGCGCCTGGGGGCGGCTGTTCCCCATCTTCCGCGCGGGGCTGGGCGGGCGGCTGGGCGACGGGCGGCAGTACTGGAGCTTCATCTCCCTGCACGACCACGTGGCGGCGCTGCGGCATCTGATCGACACGGAGTCCCTGTCGGGCCCGGTGAACCTGACGGCCCCCGAACCGGTCACGAACCGCGAGGTCACGGCGGCGATGGGCCGCGTACTGCACCGCCCGACGGTGTTCGCGGTGCCGTCGGTGGCGCTGAAGGTGGCGCTGGGCGAGTTCTCGGTGGACGTACTGAGCAGCCAACGGGTACGGCCGGCGCGGCTGCTGGGGTCGGGGTTCACGTTCGCGTTCCCAAAGATCGACGAGTCGATCCGAGCGGCGTTGTAAAGGTCGGGGTGGTTGGTCGACCGGTGCCGCCCGGTGGTCGTTGTCCTCAAGCGCCGGACGGGCTGGGGTGGTTGCGGTGGTGGCCGGGTGCCGCTCCGGGGTCATGGCCGGACGGCGTGACTTACGCCGCGTGCAGGGTTCGTTGGACCCGGGGGAACCGGGCTTTTCACGCGGCACAAGTCAGCCTGAGTGTCCGACCACGACCCCTGCGCGTCCCCCTTCCAACCCGCGGGCGGGGGGTCACGGGGTGGCTTGTACCGGTGTCGTGACGGCGTGAGGGGGGCGGGGTCGCAGGAGGGGTGTGTTCGGACACTCAGGCTGACTTGTGTCGCGTGAACGAGGAGGCCGCGTCGGGTCCAACGAGCGTTGCACGCGGCGTAAGTCACGCCGTCCGGACATACCCCTCCGGAGGCCCCGCACCCCGACCCCGCCAACGAAACCGCAACCCGACAACCCCGCACCCCCGGAGGGACCCCGCCCGGAGGCCCCCCCAACCGCCGGACGGCAACCCGTGCGCCCCACACGCATCCATGCCCCCGCCACTGCGCGACTGCGAACGGCCGGTTCCCTTCCTAGTCTCGACCCGCACTCAGGTATTCCCTGGACGGGCCGAGGCAGCAGCCCCGGCCCGCGCAGCCGCGCCGACCTCGGGGAGGGGCACGTGCTCAGTACTGAACATCACGCGGACGTCGTCATCATTGGCGCCGGAATCGCCGGCCTGTCGGCCGCCCATCAGCTGACCCGCGCCGGCGTAACAGTCACCGTCCTGGAGGCCGCCCCTTACATCGGCGGCAGGATGGCCACCGAGGACCTCGACGGCTTCCGTCTGGACCGCATCGGCCAGATGCTCAACACCTCGTACCCGGAGCTGCTCCGCACCCCCGCCCTGTCGGACGTCGCCTTACGGATGTTCTCGCCGGGCGTGCTCGTCCACAGCGAGGGACGCCACCACCGCGCGGGCGTCACCGTCGCCGCAGGGAGCGCGCGGGGCGCACTCACCGCCGCACGCGCCCTGGCAAGCGCCCCGCGCGCCCGAGCCCGCGCCGCCACCACCCGTGTCCACCGCCCCAGGGCCGTACGGCTCAACTCCCGCCCCCCGCTGGGCAACGCGCTCGATCAGGCCCGTCTCCACGCGGCTTTCGGCCGTCTCGCGACCACGCCGGTGAACCGGCTGCTGGCCCGCCCCGAACGCCCCGCCCTCGCCGCGCTGTCCGCGCGCGGACTGCCCGCGCGGACGGTCGACGGCTTCGTACGCCCGCTGCTGTCCGCGCTGCTCTGCGACCCCGACCTCACCACGTCGAGCCGCTGCGCCGACCTGGCTCTGCGCAGCTTCGCCCGGGGCCGGCTGTGCGTCCCCGAGGGCGGCGCCACCGCCCTGCCGGAGCTGCTGGCGGCCACGCTGCCGCCCGGCACGGTGCGGACGGGCGTGTGTGTGACGGACGCGTCGATCAGCTCCGTCGGTACGAAGGAGCACGGCGAGATCACCTGTCGCTCCCTGCTCGTGGCGACGGGCGCCCGCGCCGCCGCCGAACTGCTGCCGGGCCTGCGCGTGCCGGACTTCCACCCCGTGACGGTCCTTCATCACACGGCACCGACGGCCCCGTTGACCGAGCCGGCGCTGCTTCTGGACGGAGACCGGCGCGGCGGACCCGTCGCGCACACCACGGTCATGAGCGCGGTGGACCCGTCGCGCGCCCCGGCCGGCCGGTCGCTGATCTCCTCGACGGTGCTCGGACTCCGTACGCCGCCTCCCGAGGCGGAACTCGACAGCGCGGTCCGCGCGCATCTCGCCACGCTGTACGGCACGTCGACCGCCGCCTGGGAGCTGCTGGCCGTCCAGCACGACCCGGAGGCCGTCCCCGCCATGCCGGCGCCGCACGATCTGCGCCGCCAGGTGCGGCTGTTGTCGGGCCTGTACGTGTGCGGGGACCACCGCGACACCAGCACCGTCCAGGGCGCGCTCTCGTCGGGCCGCAGGGCCGCGTACGCGATCCTGGACGATCTGGGCGTACGACCGGACCACGGGACGCTGCAGCTCCCCACAGCGGCCTAGGACCTGTCTTCAAAGTCCCGCCTGGCCTGCGACGCCTGGCACGGCACCTCGCCGCGTTGTCGGAGTCGACCAAGTACGCCCAGTACGAGGCCGATCCTCCGCCTTGCGATGCACCGCACCAGACGCCGCAGGCCCCGCCCTACGGGCGGACGGCGCTACTTTGAAGACAGGCCCTAGGAGACCGCAGAGGGCCGGCCCTCAGCCGAACGCCGCGATCCTGTCCCGGTAGTTGCGTACCGCCGCCGCCTCCCGGTACGGCTCCAGCCGCCGTTCGAAGTCCCGTACGTAGTCCACCGCGCGCGCCGAACGGATCTCCATCGCCTGCTGCGCGGCCTCGGCTCCCAGCGCGCACGCCTGGTCCAGTTCGCCGAGCCCCAGACGGGCGGAGGCGAGCACCACGCGGCAGAACAGCCGGCTGCGCGCGAACGCGGGTGACCGTAACTGGAGCGAGCGCTCGGCGTGTTGGACGGCGGCGCGGTACTGCTGGAGATCCCGGTAGCTGTGCCCGAACTCGTCGGCGAGCTGCCCTTCGTCGAAGGTGCGTGCCCAGTGCGGCACTTCGTCGCCGGGCCGCGCCGACTCCAGGGCACGCTCGGCCCGCGCGAGCGAGGTGGTGCAGGCCCGCGCCTCGCCGAGCACGCCGTGCCCGCGCGCCTCGACGGAGTGCAGCAGCGCCTGCACCACGGGCGGTGCGGACGAGCCGACGCCCTGCTGGGCGACACGGGCGAGCTGGACGGCCTCCCGGCCGTGGCCGAGGTAGACGGCCTGGCGGCTCATGGTGATCAGGACGAAGGAGCCGTACGCCCGGTCGCCCGCCGCCTGGGACAGCCGCAGCGCCTGAACGAAGTAGCGCTGGGCGAGCCCGTGCGCGGCGATGTCGTACGAGGTCCAGCCAGCCAGCCTGGTCAGGTCGGCCGCGGCGGCGAACAGCCGTCGCCCGGTGGTCTCGCCGTACACGCCGCGAAGCATCGGCTCGCACTCGTGCTCCAGGTACCGGACGAGTGCCTGGCGGGCGTGGCCGCCGCCGTACGCCTGGTCGAGGGTGCGGAACAGTTCGCTGACGGAGCGCAGCGCCGCGATGTCGCCGCCACCGACCCGCTGGCCGGCGACCCGGTCCGTCTGCCGGACCGGTGGCACACCGGCGGGCATGGCTTGCCGGGGCACGGTCGCGCGGCCCTGGGCGGGCACCCGTACGCCCACCGGTACCGCCGGGCCGCCGCCGCCTCCGCCTCCGCCTCCGTAGGAAGGCGACGTCCCGTACGCGGACGCCCCCGCGGCGGCCTGTCCCGCCGCGGTGCCCACCGGCGCGGACGCCGAAGCCGATGCCGAAGCCGATGCCGAAGCCGACGATCCGTCGTGCCCGACCCGTTCGTCCGCGCGGCCGATCAGCCAGTCGCGGCTCGGCACCACGAGCCCGGCCGGGGTGAACGCGATCTTGCGCAGCTCGGCGTGGCTCCCCGAGTCCTTGCGCCAGAGTCCGCCGACGATGTCGACGGCTTCCTCGGGGGTCGCCGCGAATTCCAGCCCCGCGTACACGGGCGCGCAGGCGTCCAGCCCCAGGTCCTGGGCGGAGAGCCGGCGGCCGAGCCTGCGTGTGAAGACCTCGGCGATCAGAGCGGGCGTGGTGCCGCGTGGCTGCTGGCCGCGCAGCCAGCGTGTTACGGACGTTTTGTCGTACCGCAGGTCGAGGCCGTGTTCGAGCCCGAGCTGGTCCACCCGGCGGGCGAGACCTGCGTTGGAGAAACCGGCTTCTGCGATGAGCGCGGCGAGCTGGCGGTTGGGGATGCGCTGCGGAGGTCGTTCCGACATCAGCTGTACGGTCTCCTGCCTTCCGGGCCCCGGGAGCAGCCCTCATGGAACGGCGCGAATTTAGCGGTCGAAGCCGCCCGCACCGTCACGTTCGTCCCACATTCATCCGATCGTGTGAGGATTGGGGGCTTAGCTGACGTGCCGCCTCCATCGGCCCGGTACCGCCTCCCGGGCCCTTCGGGCCTGCCGGACCGCTCCGGGGGACACGGCCGTACAGTGGCTGGGGCGCGATATGTGCACGTGCCCGGTTGTCGCGGGGACACCCCCCGGATCCCGGGCACAGATCGAGGGAGGCATTGCCCGTGAGTGAGCTGCGGTTCGTCCATCTGGGCTTCGGCGGCGACGCCGTCGAGTACCGGGAGGCGTGGCAGAAGCAGCGCGAGGTCCACGCGGCCCGCTTCGCGGACGAGATCCCCGACACCTGCCTGCTGCTCGAACATCTGCCCGTCTACACGGCGGGGCGGCGTACTGAGGACAGTGAGCGCCCCCTGGACGGGACTCCTGTCGTGGACGTCGACCGCGGCGGGAAGATCACCTGGCACGGTCCCGGCCAGCTCGTCGGCTACCCGATCCTGCAACTGCCGCGCCCCGTGGACGTGGTGGCGCACGTACGCCGTCTTGAGGAGGCGCTCATCCGTACGGCGACGGACTTCGGCGTGCGGACGACGCGCGTGGAGGGCCGCAGCGGCGTATGGGTGCTCGGCGATCCGGTGGAGGAGCGTCCGGCCCTGGGCGGTCTGTCGCTGGACTTCGACCCCCGGGTGAACGACACGGAGTTCGACCCCCGTCTGAACGGCCCCGAGTACGCGCCGTCCAACGCGGGCCAGCGCCGCGAGGACCGCAAGCTCGCCCAGATCGGCATCCGCGTCGCGAAGGGCGTGACGATGCACGGCTTCTCGCTGAACGTGAACCCGGACAACACCTGGTTCGACAAGATCGTGCCGTGCGGGATCCGGGACGCGGGCGTGACGTCGCTCTCGTACGAACTGGGCCACGACCTTGACGTCGCCGAGGTGCTCCCGGTGGTGGAGCGCCATCTGCGGGACGTGCTGGAGCAGGCGGAGCCGAAACCCCGCGAGGTGGCGGCCGGGATCCCGGCGGGGGCCCGCGCGGAGACCGGGGTGAAGGCCGGCGCCGAAGCCGTCGAGCCGGCGCGGGCCTGACCCCGGCGGCCGGCGGGAATGCCGCTCGGCGCCCACCGGTTGTCCCTGAGCCGGTCCCCCGGCTGTCCCTAAGCCATGCGACGCCATGGCCACTCACTACCAAGCAATCAACGGGCGTACTCTGGTCTTCGCCGAAGATTCGAATGCCGCGCCAGCAGAGAGAGGTGCCGGACGTGTCCGCTGTCGCACCCGACGGACGCAAGATGCTGCGCCTGGAGGTCCGGAACAGCCAGACCCCCATCGAGCGCAAGCCCGAGTGGATCAAGACCCGGGCGAAGATGGGGCCCGAGTACACCGCGATGCAGAAGCTCGTGAAGAGCGAGGGTCTGCACACCGTGTGCCAGGAGGCCGGTTGTCCCAACATCTACGAGTGCTGGGAGGACCGCGAGGCGACCTTCCTCATCGGCGGCGACCAGTGCACGCGACGCTGCGACTTCTGCCAGATCGACACGGGCAAGCCCGAGGCGCTGGACCGTGACGAGCCGCGCCGGGTCGGCGAGTCCGTCGTCACGATGGACCTGAACTACGCCACGATCACCGGCGTCGCGCGCGACGACCTGGAGGACGGCGGCGCGTGGCTGTACGCGGAGACCGTGCGCCAGATCCACGCGCAGACCGCGGAGCGCCAGGCGGGCCGTACGAAGGTCGAACTCCTCATCCCCGACTTCAACGCCGAGCCCGAGCAGCTGGCCGAGGTCTTCTCCTCGCGCCCGCAGGTGCTCGCGCACAATGTCGAGACGGTGCCGCGGATCTTCAAGCGGATCCGTCCCGGCTTCCGTTACGAGCGCTCCCTGGAAGTCATCACGCGGGCCCGCGAGGCCGGTCTGATCACCAAGTCCAATCTGATCCTCGGCATGGGCGAGACCCGCGAGGAGGTCAGTGAGGCGCTGAGCGATCTGCACGACGCGGGCTGCGAGCTGATCACGATCACGCAGTATCTGCGCCCCTCCGCGCGGCACCACCCCGTCGAACGCTGGGTGAAGCCGCACGAGTTCGTGGAGCTGAAGGACGAGGCCGAGGCGATCGGCTACTCCGGTGTGATGTCGGGGCCGCTGGTCCGGTCCTCGTACCGCGCGGGGCGGCTGTTCCAGCAGGCGATGGAGCGCCGGAGCGCGGAGTCTGTCCGCCAGGCGGTGTGAATCCGCCGGCTTGTGCCCGCTCGTTGCGCGCGCCCGCTGTGTGAATCCGAGCACAAGCGACTACTTAGCAGTAACGGCCGCACCGCCGCGGCCCGTACGCTCCCCGCAGGTAAGGGGTGGCGTACGGGCCGCGGCCTCGTTCGGGGGTACGGCTCCGGGCATTCACCACCGTTTGACCGCTTGGTCACGCACTGGTAACACCGGTGAGTGACCCTCGTCAGTACGCACCCGCTTCCTCTCCTCCCGCACTCGCACTCGTTCCTAGGGGGAACAGCCACCATGCAGGCCGCGCCGGTACGACCCATCACCGAGGTGATGGCGGCAGCCACCCGCCCCGCCGCCCTCCCGTCCGTCTCCAACGCCCTGCGCGCCATGGAGTCGCTCCTCCTCAGCAGCGGCCAGCGCAGGGCCCGCCGGAACGCCTGGACGGCCGTCCTGGAGGACCGCCGCAGGGCACAGGACCGGGTCGAGGCGCAGCACGTACTGGAGGCCGTGTCGGGCCGCACTTCCTGAGCCACGTAAACTTCGGTTCATGGCGAGGAAGGAAAACGCAGACACTGCTGCGGAAACTGGGCGACTGAAGCAGATCGCTCTTACCTACAAGATGACCCGACGGGTCGACAAGAGGGTCGGTCTCGTCGTCGCGGGCGTGGGAATCGTCACCTTCGGTGTCCTCCTCGCGATCGGCTTCCTGGTCGGTCACCCCATCTACCTGGGCATTCTGGGCTTCATTCTGGCCTTCCTCGCGATGGCGATCGTCTTCGGACGCCGCGCCGAGCGTGCTGCCTTCGGGCAGATGGAGGGCCAGCCGGGAGCGGCGGCGGCCGTACTGGAGAACGTGGGCCGGGGCTGGTCCACGACCCCTGCGATCGCGATGAACCGCAGCCAGGACGTGATCCACCGCGCGGTCGGCAAGGCCGGCATCGTGCTGGTGGCCGAGGGCAACCCGAACCGGCTGAAGAGCCTGCTGGCGGCCGAGAAGAAGAAGATGGCGCGCATCGTCATCGATGTGCCGGTGCACGACATCATCGTCGGCGACGGCGAGGGTCAGGTGCCGCTGAAGAAGGTGCGTACGACGATGCTCAAGCTGCCTCGGGTGCTCTCCGGCCCGCAGGTGACGGCGGCCAACGACCGGTTGCGGGCGATGGGCGACCTGATGAGCAACATGCCGCTGCCGAAGGGTCCGATGCCGAAGGGCATGCGGATGCCGCGGGGCGGAAAGATGCGCTGACGGTCGGATCACACGTGTCACACGTGTTCATACGTGGAGGGCGGCGGGGAACGCGAG